>JACDEG010000524.1 GCA_013816505.1 Pyrinomonadaceae bacterium
GCAATCGCCGGGCGTGAAATTGAGCTTGACCGCGCCGGCGGAACGAATCGAAGGCTGTGCCGATTTTCAGACACTGATCCCGGCCTACCTCGGACGGGATTTGAAAACAGAGCTTTCTCAGTCACGCATTCTGCTGCTCGAAGATCATGTGCGGGAATGCATCTCGTGCCGGAAGGTGCTGAAAGAGGCGCGCGCCGAGCAGCCCGCGACGTTTGCACCGCGAACCTCGTTCGCCGGGGGCGTGTCGCATGGCGCTGCGTGGCGGTGGGGCATCGCGGCGTCCATCGCCATCTGCCTGATGCTCATCGCGTGGCTCGTCTTCGAGCGCACGTCACCTTTCAGCGAAACGCTCCGCGCCACTGTTCATGCCGCGAGCGGCGAAGTCTACCGTGTCGCCACCTCAGAGAATCGAACAATCGGCGTCGGCGAAGAAATTCAGAAGGGCGAGAAGATTCGGACTGCGAAGAGCGCCACCGCCGTGGTGCGTCTCGGCGACGGGTCGCTGATCGAGATGAACGAGCGTGCCGAACTGTCTCTCTCGGAAAGCGCGCGCGGCGTGACCATCAACCTCGAACGCGGCAACGTCATTGTGCAGGCCGCGAAGCAGCGTCCGCGTCATCTCTATGTCGCGACGAACGATTGCCTCGTCTCGGTGACCGGCACGATCTTTTCGGTCAATAGCGGCACCAAGGGGTCGCGCATTTCCGTGATCGAGGGTGAAGTGCGTGTCGACCATCGCGGCGACGAGCGTGTGCTTCATCCCGGCGACCAAACAACGACCGCCGAGAGCCTTGATCCCGTCCCCGTGCGTGACGAGATTGCGTGGAGCCGCGACGCCGAGCGCTACGTCAAACTTGTCGGCGCGTTGACTGAACTGCGGCGGGAGTTGGATCAAAAGGTGCCGCGCCCCGGCGTCAGGTACGAAAGCCGTCTGCTGAAAATGGTTCCCGGAGAAACGGTTCTGTACGCCGCGTTGCCGAACGTCAGCGCGGGTTTGAGCGAGTCGTACCGCATCATGCAGGAGCGGATTAAACAGAATGCGGCACTGCGCGAGTGGTGGGAGAAAGAGCACCGTAGCGAGACGCCGGAAAACGGGCCGCGCCTCGACCGAATCATGGATAGCATCCGCGAGTGCGGCGAATACCTCGGTGGCGAGATTGTCATCGCCGCGTCGATGAATGAACAGGGATCGCCCGACGGCCCGCTCGTTCTGGCCGAGTTGCGCGACGCCGAAGGCTTCCGCCGTTTCCTTGAGCAGCACCTGAAAACTCTCGCCGGTGAAGGCGCGAACTCACCGTCAGTGCGCTTCGTCGATGATCCGCGCACCGCACCATTGCAGGTCGAGGCGGGAAAATCACGTCATGAAGTTTTCGTGTGGATTGACCGTGATATTTTTGCAGCGGCACCTAAGCTTGAAGCGTTGCGACGGCTCGCGGCGGCCAAAGACGCGGGCGGCGTGAACTTTGAAGGAACGCCGTTTTATGCACGCATCGCTGAGACGTACCGCGAAGGAGCTGGCTTGATCGTTGCCGCCGATCTTGAAAAGATCGTCGCCAGCGTGACACGCGAAGGTGCGCCGGCGGCTGGCGGCGAGAATCGCATCGAAGCTCTGCGCCGGCTCGGCCTGCTTGACCTGAAGCACTTTATCGCTGAGCACAAGACACTCGACGGCAGAGATCAGAACCGCGCGGTGCTCAGCTTCAACGAGAACAGTCGCGGTGTCGCGTCGTGGCTGGCCGCGCCCGGCCCGATGGGCGCGCTCGAATACATCTCGCCGGACGCCAACCTCGCGGCGGCCTTCGTCTTCAAGCAGCCAGTCGCACTTGTTGATGATCTGCTCGGCGTCATGGAAACGGCGGTGCCCAGCGTCCGTGAACATTTGAAACAGGTGGAAGCGAGGCTCGGCCTGGACGTGCGCCGTGATTTCGCCGCGCCGCTCGGCGGTGAATTCGCCTTCGCCGTCGACGGGCCGCTGCTTCCGACGCCTTCGTGGAAGATCATCATCGAAGTCTACGACCCGGCGCGCCTGCAACAGACTTTCGAACGGCTGGTCGAAGAGATCAACCGAGAGGCAGCGCGCCACAATCAGAAGGGTCTGCATTGGGAACGCGTCGACAGTGGCGGCGGGCGCGTGTTCTACACACTGGTCTCCGTCGATACTGGTATGGAACTGCACTACACCTACGCGAATGGTTACATGATCGCCGCGCCGAGCCGCGCGCTAGTCGACCGCGCGCTAAGATTCCGCGAATCGGGTTACGTGCTGCCGCGTTCGGCACGCTTCATCTCGACGCTGCCCGCCGACGGGAACGCGAATTTTTCGGCCATCTTCTACCACGATCTCGCGCCGGTGATCGAGCCTCTGACACGGCAATTAGGCGAGGCAAAAGATGGATCGGCGCAACAACAGGCGCTGCGCTCGCTCGGCGAAGCGGTCAAGTCGCCGTCGCTGGCTTACGCCTACGCCGGGGACAACCGAATCATCTTCGCCGCCGACAGCCGCGACGGCAGTCCGTTTGGCCTGAGTCCGGCGAGTCTGTTTGGTCTGCCCGGCTCATTCGGGATTCAGCACATCCTCGAACAGGGGATGCACGGGAACAAAACGACACGTTGACCGCAAACGTCATCGAATGTCATTGCCGACTGTTTGTGAGAGTAAGATAAGGAGAAGCAACCGTGAGTTTATCGAGACACACCGCAAAGACCCGTCGGTTTGTGATGAAGGTGGCCTTCAGTCTGAGCCTCGCCTCAATAATTTTCTTGCAGGGATGCAACGCGACGATTCACAACGAACTGATGGGTGTCGAGGAAGTGGTCATCAACGGCCACAAAGTTGTCGTCACCGATTGTTACCATGTCGGCAAACAGACGGCGCAGACTATCGAAGACGCGCCCGGCAAATCGATCCACCGCTTCAATCCGTGCCGCGACGCCGACATTCTGATTAAGTATGAAGAGTTAATCGTCAACGGTAAGTCCTACGGGATGCTGAACAGGGGCGACCGCGTAACGCTCGATCATCATCATCGGGTGTTGATTAACGGTAAAGCGGCGAAAGAAGCAACCAACGCTGAACACATCTCCGGACTTTGATCGCGCCTTTTGAAATAATCTGTCCGGTTGGAACGATAAAGGAAAATAGTTATGAGCCGATTGAACACCATTCTGAGATTCATCGTAATCGGTCTATGCTTTGCTTCGGTATTGATGAACTAAACCGTGACATGGGAGAGTGGTCCAAGAAGTGATTGGGGGGCGCAGACGATCATTTTTAACTGGAGAGACACAGAGAGGGTTGGGCGTTGACACGTCAGAGCTGTTTCGGTGTTTTCTATGCTGCCTTCTGCTTTCTGTGTCGAGTAAGTGCCCCGAAACCTCGTCTGCTCTGATTTAGGAAAACAAATGTCTCTTTCCGCGGCAAGTCCGGTCATTGAGCTTGACGATCTCGGAGTCACGTTCGGCAAGCGCGCCGTGCTGAAGAATCTACGTGGTTCTTTGGCGGGGCGCGCGATTGGTTTGCTCGGCCCGAACGGCGCGGGTAAGACGACGCTGATTCACACACTGCTCGGATTTCACCCGCCCTCCTCCGGCACGGCGCGGATTCTGGGCCACGATATCACGGCGGACGCGAAGCGGATTCGCGCCGCCGTCGGCTACATGCCGGAGCGCGACGCATTCATCGCGAAGATGAGTTGCGTCCATTTCGTCAGTCTGATGGCGGAACTGTCGGGGCTGCCGCCGAGCGCCGCACTCGAACGCGCACACGAAGCCTTATTCTATGTCGGACTCGGCGAGGCGCGCTATCGCACGATTGATACTTACTCGCTCGGCATGAAGCAGCTTGCAAAGCTCGCACAAGCTATCGTCCACGGGCCGCGCTTAATCATCCTCGACGAGCCGACGAATGGACTTGACCCGCCAACCCGCCAGCGCATGATTCGTTTGATAACCGAGATTCGAGACAAAGGCCGGGCGCAGATTCTACTGTCGTCGCACTTGCTGAGAGATGTCGAAGAATGTTGCGACGAGATTTTAATTCTCAAAGACGGATGTATCGCCGCGCAGTGCGACCTCGAAGCGGAGCGCCGGTCAAATCGCAAGTTCATCGAGATGGAGACGCGCGGCACCGCGGTCACGGCCTTCGCCGAAGCCATCGGCCACCTCGGTTGCGAATACGCTTTGACCGGCGAGCGGCGACTAAAGCTTGTGTTGCAGAACGGCGTCGAGATCCGCGATCTGTACACCATCGCTGCCGAGAAGCAGGTGCAGATTCGCCGCCTCAACTACAAGCGCGATTCGCTCGAAGACATCTTTCTGAAGGCAATGGAAGGAAAACAGTCTGAAGTCTGAAGTCTGGAGTCAAGACTTCTTGGCTCATGTGTAGTCAGTTTGCGCGACAAGCGGTAAGCTCTCGCAATGATCGACTTCCCGATAGATGAACTACTTGATTCCGCAGCTTGTCAACAGTGGCTGGAGCAGCAACTTCATCCTGATGGCT
>JACDEG010000525.1 GCA_013816505.1 Pyrinomonadaceae bacterium
TGTGTGACCTCCGTGTCTCTGTGTTAAATCAGACCACACACGACTGAGAGAGTGCTGCGTGCCAGTAGCGCTCCCAACTGTCTCAATGTTGTAAGTTCTGATTTAGTTATCAACTAGAGCGTCTCTCGCACAATTTTCCGTTTAGTCTCGCTGTCTTCGACCTGACGATATTGCTTGCCACAGGCCGCGCACGTCGCTGCGTCGTCGATGAATTTGAGCTTTTCACCGCATGAGCAAACCCATCCGACAACACGAGCCGGTGTTCCGACGACGAGACTGTAATCCGGAACATCCTTCGTCACGACCGCGCCCGCCCCGACAAAAGCGTACTGCCCGATGGTCGTGCCACAGACGATGGTGCAGTTTGCTCCGAGCGAAGCGCCGCGCCTGACCAGTGTGCGTTTGAGTTCATGCATGCGAGGAACCTCGCTGCGCGGATTGATGATATTCGTAAAGACCATCGATGGTCCGCAGAAGACACCGTCCTCCAGCGTCACGCCTTCATAAACCGACACGTTGTTCTGAATCTTAACGTTGTCGCCGACGCTGGCATTCGGCCCGATCACCACATTCTGCCCGATATTACATTTCTTGCCGATGCGCGAATTCTTTAAGATATGTGAGACGTGCCAGATTTTAGTGCCTTCGCCGATCTCAACATCTTCATCGATGAACGCTGATTGATGAACGAAAAATGGTCGCGCTGAAGAGGCTGTCGCAGCGTACGCAGTTGCGACGGACGGAGGCGCATCCGTCTGGCGCGGTGCTTGCGACTCCAGGCTCCGCTGGCATTGTTGGAGAACGGTCAATACTCGGAGAGCTTCCTCGCCATCAGTACGCGGGCGTCGGCGTGACTCGACGCACTCAAGAAAGTGAAGGCATTCGGCGCGCAGAGGCTCCCATGAATCAATTAGCACAGGCTCAGCTTGCGCTTTGCTCGCAACTGGAATCTGATTCTTCCACTCTATCGAGTGAGGATAGAGCAACAGCTTGTCCTTCGGCTCGACATCATTGAAGACCGCCATCTTGCGATCCCCAACGACGACCATCTTCTGCTCTTTGAACGGGTGCAGCCACGAGACGAAGATATGGGCTTTGATGCCGCTCGGAAAAGATAAGAGACTCACCGTCACATCGGCAATCTGTTGATGCAAATAATTGCCGCCCTGAGACTGCACGACATCCGGCATCTCTCCGAGCAATCCGAGGATCACTGAAATATCGTGCGGCGCAAAAGACCAGAGAATATTTTCTTCGCGTCGAATCTTACCGAGGTTAAGACGGTTCGAATAGATGTACCGGATGCGACCCAGTTCGCCGGTCTCGATTAGTTCTTTCAGCTTGAGCACCGCCGGATGATACCAGAGCAGATGTCCGACCATCAGAATGCGGTTCTTCTCTCGCGCCAGTGCGACCAGAGCCTCACCCGTCGGCACGTCGAGACACAGAGGCTTCTCTACATAGACATCTTTCCCGGCAAGCAACGCTTCACGCACGAGGTCGCCATGCGTCTCAGCCGGTGTGGCAATGGCGACAGCTTCAATGGTGTCATCGCTCAGCACCTCAGCATACGAGTTGAGGATTTGGCACGTCGGATACTGCTCCTTCAAAGCACGCCGCTGTCCTTCATCCGTATCACAGATTGCTACTAACGCGCGGAGGTCTTGGAAGTTTCGCACCAGATTCTGCCCCCAATATCCCGAACCAACCACGGCCACCCGCGGGATGGGTTGATCTTTTTTCATATCGTTATCGATGATTGTTTTACCTTCCGCTTGTAACATCCGTTCACTTTACCAATGGCGAAGCTTGTGCATCAGCCTCGCCGATTATCTTGCCTGAGCAAGCATTCAAAGTCAGCGCCATAGATGTCAGTCACCTACGCTGCCTCTAATTTCACCGACCTGTGCTGCCAGTGTTGAGTAATCTCCCAAGGCGTCGCAATCCAGGCATCTCCGTCTTCCAATAACGGCTCCAAAATATGCCGCAGCACAGTCAAGTAATTCTTGTAGTTATAAGCGTTGCACGCCGTCTCCGTATGCCAATCGAGAACCGCAACTCCCCCTTGTTCTTTCACCGTGCGAATGATGCCGAGTCCAGCCTCGATAGAATTCGAGACATCAATCGTGTCGTTGATGATATTGCCATCCATCAGGCATATCGGTAACTCGTAAATGTCGAGAGGCTTGCCCTGCTCCGAATCGAATGGCTGAAATGGGTGGCAGGTAGCGGCACGAAATCCAGCGATGTCCTTCCACGCAATCGATGTGTCGTAGCGAAATCCGGCATCGATGTGCTGCCTAAAACTCACATGCGGCTGCTTCCAATTGAGGGCCAGATAGTGATGGCGCAGACCGTGGATGGGAGTTTCCAACTTCTCCTCGATCCATCGCTTCCCCTCAACGAAGGACTCTAATTTACTTTCGGAATCAATCGGCGCATGGAAACCGAACTCCCAACCATCCGCCGCCAGGCGTCGCAGAATCTGCCAGTCGATACGTTGCTCGACCACCGATGATTTACAGTTGTTGATGTCATTCCTGAGTGGGACCACTTTGGCATACAAGTAGAAACAGCTACGCACCTGGCGGTGCGCTTCGAACTCTCTCCACAGAGGAAAGCCGAAGAAAGGATTTCCAGTCGGCTGACCGATATACCGCACTCCGCTCGCGAACATGTCAAGAAACGTGCGATCACGCTGCATCACGAACTTGGCGAGATTGGTGGCAAGTTCCTTCGCGGCGCCAAGGCTCACCGCGTCCGTGTCGTGTGTCATGGCGATGGCGTACTTCTTGCCGCCCGGCCATTTTGGAACGACGGATCGAACAACATCGGGTCGCGATCTTGTCAGTTGCTGTAAAAGATACTGAGCATGGTAATCGACGAGCGGGAGATGTGCAGTCTGTTGCCTCGGAACCGGAAGAGCGTGCGAAAAGAAAGTGCCGCGACGATCAAGACAATCCAGGGGAACCTGCTGTTCATCAAGAAACGTCAGCAAGCGATAGCTACTGCCGACGAGGTCATGTGAAGCGCATGCGGCACCCGCTTCCGACCACAGCCGTAGGCCATCACATTCTACCGAGTCGCACCGACAGGCCGCATCATACAACTGCTTATTAAAGGGTATGTAGACTGCTCCCTGATCTCTGTGCTGGTAATTTGACGAATATATAATGTCGGGTTTCTCTGCCTGAGGTCGATAACGAGAAACCGACACAGGAATACCCCACAGGTGAGAGAAAAAGCGGAATACGTATTCCGCTTGTGGGTGAAAGGATTCGGGTATGCTCGTGGCGACTCGTATCACTTTGATAGGTGTGTTTGCCAATTGGATTAAAACTCTTGTTGATGTAAGCAAGCCCTTAAAGCTTGAGTGATTTCTTCATTCCCCCGCTCCACACTCCATCACTAAAGTCTTTTTCCCAATTAAGGGACTCGTAAAATTTGATGGCTTGCTGATTGTCGGTGTGAACGGACAAATCCATTGCGCTAAACTCTCGCCGCCGCGCCACTTCCTCACTTGTACGCATCAGTAACTTCCCGATGCCCAGCCCCTGACATTTCGGATGCACGCCGATTGAAAGAATTCCATAGGACTTGATAGCCTTCGGGTGGACGGGCGGAATAGACGCTGGCGACTTAGCGGACGGTTTCCAAATACTTATCACAAAATTCAGACGATCACGGAAAATAGGATTAGTTATCAGCCACGGATGCGTCAATACACGCCACGCCAGAAACATGCGATTTTTGCGTAAATAACCGGACAGCGCTCCACGAAAAATACCTCCGACGCAGAAACCAACAACTTCAGTCCCGAGAAATGCGCCTAGTGAATCGGAATCATGCGGGCCTGACAATTGCCATTCATAATAACGGCGTACGGCCTCGGCCCCGAGCATCGTGAGCGCACTCTCGGGAAAGGCCGCCATGTGGACAACCGCGACACCAGGCAGGTCTGTCGGGTCAAGCTTTCGTATCAGCACCTCCGTTGACATAGGCTTCATCGGTATCGCGTAATGAAAAACCACACTGAAACGCTTCTCAGCCTCGCAAGTCGCTTCGTTCGGTCATCAGATTCGAAATAACGAAGCGGAACTTGCCATTCGCGGTTCGTTGAATATAATCCACCGGCTCCAACACTATCTCCATATCACCCACGCGATCTTGCAGCCGCTGCCCGATAATCATTCCGTCCTGCGGGGTATACTCAGGCGTGGGAACAAAGCGGACGCGGATGCTATCCAAGCTCTCCTGAATGATCTGTGCTTCTCTGATCGGCAGATCGGATTTGAAGACCGGGTCGAGGCGTCCCACGCGGCGCCCGTCGCGTGTCAGAATGACATCGTCCAATCGACCCTCTACTTTCAGCAGCACTGGTAAATTCCGCCCGCAGGCGCAGGCCGAGTCATCCAGGGGCGAGGCCAACGCGCCATGATCGCCCACTTCGTAACGAATCAGCGGCATGTCGG
>JACDEG010000526.1 GCA_013816505.1 Pyrinomonadaceae bacterium
ATTGAACTCCTCCGCCAATGCGGGGTGCATATTTTGTGGCTGCATGACCGTCACAAGTCGCCCATCCCTTCGCGTAGTGACTTACCCCTCAAGCGTTGGTTCCGCCATCGACGTTGAGGCAGGCACCGGTGATGTTGGCGGAGTCTGGGCTCGCGAGGAAGGCGACCAGTGCCGCAACTTCTTCTGTTTTGCCGTATCGGTCCAAGGCGGTCATTTGCTTCTGGACGCCTGCCAATTCACCGTCAGCCTGATTCATGTCGGTGTCAATCGGTCCCGGCTGCACGCAGTTGACGGTGATCCCGCGCGGTCCCAGATCGCGGGCCCAACCGCGCGTCAAGCCGGCCACCGCAGCTTTGCTCGCTCCGTACAGTGCGCCGCCGGGGAAAGGCATGCGGTCGCCGTTGATGCTGCCGATGTTGATGATCCGTCCGCCTTCGCCCATACGCTTCGCCGCCTCGCGCGCGGCTAGAAACACCGCGCGCACATTCAGCTCAAACGTCTCGTCGAAATCCTCAGCAGTAGACTCTTCAAGCGACTTGAGAGCGAACATTCCGGCGTTATTCACGAGGATGTCCAACCGGCCGAAGGTTTCGAGCGTCTCATCGAACAATCGCTTGATTTGCTCCGGGTCGCGCATGTTTGCCTGCACGCTTTTCGCTTCACCACCTTTGGCACTGATGCTCTGGACCACTTCATTAGCGCGCCCTTCGCTATGGCTGTAGTTGATGATGACGTGGGCGCCATCGGCCGCTAATCGTTTACCGATGGCGGCGCCGATGCCCCGCGATGCACCCGTGATGATGGCAACTTTTCCCTGCAAATTTTTCATGACTTGTTCCTCCAAAGTAAGTTATCCCGCCAAGCTAATTGTGATTGAATCCAACGGCTCTTGAAGAATCGGCAACGTACGAAAATTTCCGCACGATGAAATGTCCGAACTCTCGCGCTCGTCGGCTCATCAAGCCAGCCGCTCAACTCAGTGTTGCGCCTTTGCCAAACTATTCAAGTTACGATAGCGAAGCTTTCTTTTTCTCGATCAGCCGCGCGAGCAATTCTTTTGAGGTCGCGCCGCCCACGCGCTCCTCTTCCTTGCCTTCACGGAAAAAGTTTTAGCGTCGGGATGCCCTTGATGCCGTACCTTTGCGCCACACCGGGGCTATCATCCACTTTCAGCTTCACGACGCGCGCATTTCCGGCATACTGCTCCGCCAACGCATCGACAGTGGGCGACATCATCCGGCACGGCGCGCACCACTCCGCTCAGAAACCAACCAGCACCGGCTGGTCAGATCCTAAAACCTCTGGCTCGAAGTTGCTGTCGCTCACCTCTGACCTTTTCGCTCAGCATCATCGCTGCTTTTTTTCTCTACTTCTTTCGCACCCATTCGTTAGCTTGTGTTCTCAAGCGGCTTCTGTGAACAAACCCTTGAACGCAAGAGCAGTCTGCGCTTCAGCATTCTTTTTCTGTCGCAGTTCGCCGATCCAATTCGTGATCGTTGCGACCGCATCAATCGGCATTGTTTGCTTCCTCCGATTGGCTACTTCTGGCCTCTCGGCGACGCGTGATTGCTCTTGCCGCAAGTCACGTTCGGCACGCTTGATGACTCTGATTCCGTTATTTGTCTGCATGATCTTTACCAGTCGGTTCTTAATCGTCAATCAGCTAATCGCCCGCGCCGCTCCGGTCACTCTGTTCCGACCGAGCAGGCGGCTGAACCAATGCGGCACGCGGCCTTCTCTCGCCAGCGCCGCCAACTTCTCGGCACGCGTCAAACGGTCGGCGAGCAACTTGCGGTACTCGTGTACGCACGGCTGGCAGCTTTCGTCTTCGCCCCGCCATTCAGGATGCGCGGTGCGGATCGAAGCAAGGATGGGCTTTTCCATCCGGTCGTGGAGTGCGCGGTCCGTCAGCATGCGCCCGCACAACAGACAACACTGGAGTCCAGCTTTCAGCTCGATGAATTCATTCATGATGTGCGATCCTCAAAATTTAGATTGAGCAAATTTAACATCTTAGACACATACGCAATTATCTATATACGGCGT
Source organism: Pyrinomonadaceae bacterium (assembly GCA_013816505.1). Classification (GTDB taxonomy): domain Bacteria; phylum Acidobacteriota; class Blastocatellia; order Pyrinomonadales; family Pyrinomonadaceae; genus JACDEG01. Next base: position 2,047 of record JACDEG010000526.1, read on the forward strand.
GTAAGATAGCCATCACATTCAAGGCTAAGCTTATTCTGTACGCCGTTTATTTCCCGACTTAGACTTTTGCGGTCGGTTCGCCGTGACACGGATGCGATGTTGTAGTTGCGTGATGTACTCAGCCAAAACTTCGGGACGTGCCCGTAAGAGTTTGAACTGTCCATCTTGGCGCGTCTCTACCAGACCGGCGTCCACCAAATCTTTCAAGTGGTGCGAGATGGTCGCCTGCGCGACGGGAAATAGCTCGACGACCTCGCCGCAGCACATCTCCGCGCCAGCCGCGATCACTTCTAAAATCTCGAAGCGGCGCGGATCGGCTAAAGCCTTCGCAATACGTTGGAACTGAATCGCATTCATTACAGGTATATATACAACTATCTATATGTCTTGTCAACCACAACAGAGCTGTCGCGGACTGCCACTAACTTCAAAACATTTCGTTACTGTGAAAGATGAGCGCAGGGTCCAGCCCGCATCAATCTCGTTTTTGCGATTATTGTTCTAACCTTGAAGGAAATAAAATCTTCAACGAGCATTCTGCTATGCCGGTCGCGATTCTTCGTTCAAAACAGGCATTCAAGTTCAACCAAGCGGCACGAGAAAGCCTCGCCCTCCAAACCTGTAGACGCGATCTGGCTGTGACGGTGTTCGATCTCCGTTCAGCGTCCAATATGCGTGCTGCCTGCGACTGCCCCAGTTGCCCCCAACTCCGGCTCGGACTCCGAGCCCGCGCCTACGCGCCGCAGCAGGACCACGACGAGGCCAGTCACGACGACGGCGCTGGTTACGGCGATCAGTTGCAGCCCGTGGGCGAATGCCTCGCGGGCCATGACGAGCAGCTCGGCACCGAGTTGGTCGGGCAGCCGATCGGCCGCCGCCAAGGCGCCACCGAGCGTGCTCCGCGCGGCCTCTGCCACCTCGGGCGGGACACCGTCCAGGACAACATCGGCCATCGCGCGGCGATACACGGCGGTCCCGATGCTGCCGAGGATCGCGATGCCGAGCGCTCCGCCGAACTCGGTGCCGGTCTCCGAGATCGCCGACGCCGCCCCGGCCCGCTCGGGCGGGGCGGTCCCAACGACCATGTCGGTTGACAGGATGTACACCGGAGCCAGACCCAACGAGTAGATGACGGACCCGGTCACGAGCACCGCGAGTCCGGAGACCCCATCGACTTGGGTGAGCACCAGGAAGCCGACAGCCGCGATTGCCAAGCCGGCAGGCACCACGAACGCCGGACGAACGCGGCGCGCAATCACTGGGGTCACCATGGAGCCGACCATGAACCCGACGGAGGATGGCACTGTCCACAGGCCTGCCTGCAACGGCGACAGTCCGAGCACCAATTGCAGATACTGCGTGATGAAGAGATAGGTTCCGAACAGAACAACGAAAGCGAGCATGTTCGTAGCCACTGACGCGCTGAAGGCGTGCGCCTGGAAGAGCCGGAGGTCAATCAACGGTTCGGCCAGCGTTCGCTGCCTGCGCACGAACACGATGCCGATGGCCAAGCCTGCCACAATGGACAGGGCGGGCTGCCACCCCGGGCCGTCTTCGGCGAGCCGCTTGATCCCGTAGATCGCCCCCAACACGGCGATCAGCGACAGGGCTGCGCTGGTCAGGTCGAAGCGGCCCGCCCCAGGATCCCGAAACTCGGGCAGCAGCACCGGCCCCAGCACCAGCAGCAGCAGCATCGCGGGCACGCCGAGCAGAAACACCGAGCCCCACCAGAATTGTTCAAGCAGCAATCCACCGAGCAGCGGACCGAGTACCCCGCCGACCGTGAAGCTGGTCGTCCAGACGGCAATGGCAACCGTGCGCTGTCCCGAGTCGTGAAACATGTTCCGGATGAGGGAGAGCGTGGATGGCATCAGGGTCGCCCCAGCGATCCCGAGCACCGCGCGGGTCGCGATCAGCATCCCGGCGCTGGTCGAGAACGCGGCGAGTACCGAGGCGACGCCGAACGCGGCGGCGCCGGTCAGTAGCAGCCGGCGGCGGCCGATCCTGTCGCCGAGTGTGCCCATGGTGATCAGCGACCCCGCGATCATGAAGCCATAGATGTCCACGATCCACAGCAGTTGGGAACTGCTAGGCTTGAGGTCCGCGCTGAGCGCCGGCATCGCCAGGTACAGCACGGTCAGGTCCATCGAGACGAGCAGGCATGGAAGGGCGAGCACGGCGAGCCCGAGCCACTCGCGTCGCCCCGCTCGGGGTGGTGCGGTTCGCTGCGCGTCGCACTCGGCGAGCATGCTCATCGCTTTTCCTCCTACTGCGACGGGGGCAAAGCTGGCGGCTTCCTGATCAGCTCGATCAGGCTCGAAAGATCGGCACCGCCATTGCCCGCGGCCACTCCCCGCTTCATCAGGTCCTGCATCGGCGCAATCAACTCGGTACTGACGCCTTGCGCCTGGCTCGCTTCGATAAG
>JACDEG010000527.1 GCA_013816505.1 Pyrinomonadaceae bacterium
CAGGTGAACGAACTAAGAGCCATCGTCGAAGCCTACGGGCAAGCCGCACGCGAAGGAAAGCGAACAGTGCTCGCCACGGTCGTGCGGACGAGCGGGAGCGTGTACCGGCGCGCGGGCGCGCGGATGCTCGTCACGCTGGATTCGGGCGGAGGCTGCTCGACGACCGGCACGATCAGCGGCGGGTGTCTTGAGCGCGACGTGTGCGAGCGTGCGCGCGGTGTTCTGCAAAAGGACGCTCCGGCGCTTGTGCGCTACGACACGACTGCCGACGACGACATCGTGTGGGGCTTAGGGCTTGGCTGCCACGGCGTGGTTGAAGTGTTGTTGGAGCCGCTCCCATCCCGTACACTGCCCGCGCACCTCACGCTGCTTGCCGTATGTCTCAACCATCATCAGCGAGGCGTCATCGCGACCGTCTTTAACCTCTCGAACGCGGCGCACAGTGTGCCCAACGCACAAGTCAAGCTTGGCTCACGCACGCTCGTGCGCGGCGATGGAAACGTCAGCAGTGAAATTGATGATCATGAGCTTGCCGCCCGTGTTGAAGACGACGCCTGTGAAGCCCTCGCCGGTAATGAATCGAGCGTCAAGGTGTACGAGACGGCTTCCGGCGTGGCGGAAGTTTTTATCGAAGTCGTGCAACCGCCCGCGCCGGTAGTGATTTTCGGCGCAGGCCACGACGCAGTGCCGGTCGCGGGGTTCGCGCGGAAAGTCGGCTGGCATGTGACGGTTGTGGACACGCGGGCACGCCCTCTCAGTCGTGAACGCTTCGCGGAAGCCGACGCTTGTATGCTCTGCCGTCCTGAAGATGTGAGCGCCCGCGTGCCCTTAACCAACCGCACGATGGCGCTCGTGATGACGCACAACTACCTGCACGACCTTGAACTGCTCAAGACGTTGCTCGGGTCGCCTGTGCGCTACGTCGGGATGCTCGGACCGAAGCGGCGCACCGAGCAAATGCTGCTCGAAGCACTGACGGAAGACGCCGCGCTCGGCGAGAATTTACAGCGCCTGCACGCCCCCGTCGGGCTTGACTTGGGGGGCGAGACGCCGGAGGAGATCGCCTTGTCCATCGTCGCCGAGATGCGCGCGGCGCTCGCCGGGCGTGACGGCGGATTTCTCAAGCATCGCGCGGCACCGATTCACAATCTTGAAATAGCAGGTGAGTCGACAGAAGGCCACCTGCGTCATGAAGCTGCCAACAATGTGGAGTTCAGCGGAGCGGTCATCGCATGAGCTTTGAATGGCAACCGATGGAAGCCTTCGTCAGTTCAAGCAGTGCCGGGGGAACGGTAGGCATCATCGTGCTGGCGGCAGGAGGCTCGGCACGCATGGGCGTGCCGAAACAACTTCTACTTTATCGCGGGCAGAGCTTACTACGCCGCGCCATGGAGACGGCAGTGGCGACCGTCTGCCGCCCCGTGGTCATGGTTCTCGGAGCGAATGCCGAGCGGCTGTGTGATGAGGAGAAACAACTGCCCGTGCATGTGGCAGAAAATAAACGATGGGAAGAAGGGATGGGTTCCTCTCTTCAAATCGATATTGAAACGCTCGTCGCTGCCGACGGAGGGGTTGAGGCGGGGGTAATTATGCTTTGCGATCAACCGCTTGTCTCGGCCCGAAACATCAATGAACTCGTCGAGGTTTACAGCCGGACCAGCCAGCCCATCGTCGCTTCAGCGTATGGGGAAACTGTCGGAGTGCCGGCGTTGTTTACCCGCAGCCTGTTCACGGAACTCGCAGCCCTGAAGGGCAGTGAAGGAGCAAAGCAGATTATTGCAAAGCACGCTCACGAAGTTCATCGCATCGCGCTCCCCGCAGGCGCGATTGATGTTGATACGCCGAGAGACTATGAGCAATTAAGTTCGATGACCGAGAACACGAATATTTAGTGCGAACTCTTTGATGCTTGAATGACGACAAAACAAGTCGGTTAATAACCGGCTTCTAGTTGTACTGAACCTTACCCAAAAAATAGGTGCAGCTTGGGTCACTTAGGCCAAGCGCGTGCTGACCAACTTCATCACTCGTATGTTCTCTCATACCGCTCAGTTTCTTTTCTCCGCCAACGGAAAGAGTCTTAATCCCTATGAGACGTGAGTTCGACGTAAGCGAATTAGAAAACCAACTGCTCTTTGACACGAATATTCAAGGATGGCTTCTTTCCCCGATACGTGTAGGCAACCAGCCCGGCAATCAAGTTGACGAAGAAGTTGGGCACACTACGATGGCGGCTGTGCTCGATCTGCGAGATGTTCTTGAGTTGATCCATCGCACTCTCGATGATGGCGCGCTTGCGCAGCATAATCTTGTCGAACATCAACATCAGTCGGTTCTTCATCTTCACCTTGAGTATGGTGACAAGTTGGAGCCCGTCTTCATACAACATCTCGAACAACGGTTGTGAGACGTAGCCTTTGTCACCGAAGAGCTTGCCGAACAATCCCTTGACTAACTTCGGCACGGGCCGCCGGTCATCCGTGTTGCCCGGCGTCAGCATGAGCGCGAGCAATTCGCCGCAGTCGTTAATGACCACGTGCAATTTGAAGCCGAAGAACCAGTCCACGCTCGTTTTGCCTCGTCGAGCGCACCCGCGAAAGACTTTGTGCGAATGGATGCGCCGGTTGTGGCAGACCTTCAAAGAAGTTGAGTCCACAAACGAGATGCCGCTGCACTTGCCTGTGCGTGTTTGCAAGTAGCCACCCAAGGGGACGAGCGCAGAAGGCATCAGTTCCACGAAGCGGTTGTAGCTGACAAGGCGTGGGAAAGCCCAAGCCATGTGCTTGAGCACGTGTCCCGTATAGTAAGCCTTGAAGTTGCGGTAACTTGAGGCATGAAAGAGGACGATGATGGTCATCACTTCGGACAAGCAGAGGGTTGATGTCCGGTCCCGCTGGCGCGTTTCAAGTAACTGCTTTCTCCACTGCGGTTCAAAGAGCAAACAGAAGTCGTCGATGTCACAGAAAAGAGCTAAAATATCCATTGAGAGAACCTTCTTTCGCGGTGATGGTTGTTTTGGCGAACTCCATCTTACGAAAATTGGGTTCTCTCTTCACTTTCTTACGTCGAACTCACGTTATTTTACAGTTACGCCACGCGACTGCTGGCGCTGCGCAACGAGGCCGTGACGGCGCTCGCCGACCTCGCCCGAGTGAGCCGTGGGAGTTTGCGCATCGGGACAGTCGAGAGCACCGGTCTCTACCTCTTGCCCCGACTGGTACACGACTTTCATGTGCAGTACCCCAGCATCAAAATCGAAGTCGTCTCCGACCATTCGGAAAAGCTGCTCCAGGAACTCAAAGAGCGACGGATCGACGTGGCGCTGCTGGCCCACCTGCCCGAGGGCGACGAGCTGGAGAGCCGACTCATCATGCGTGACCGGCTAGTGCTGATCGTCAGCCCACGGCACCGGCTCGCCGGGGAAAAATCCATCCGCGTCAGAGAGTTAGGCGCGGAGTCGATCATCGTCGAAGAAACATCGTGTTCGCTGCACGACCCCGTCGTCGAGGCCTTCCAGCGCTTTCAGACGCCGCTGAACGTCCGCGTCGAGAGCGCGACCATCGAGACGATCAAGAAGATGGTGGCGGCGGATATGGGGGTGGGATGCGTGCCGCTCATGTGCGTGCGCGAGGAACTGGCGCGCAAAGAGCTCTTGGCGGTGGAGGCCGAGGGGTTGCGCGACGAGCGCTCGCTGTGGTTGGTGAGGCGGCGGAGCGAGGCGCACTCGCACACCTCCGAAGCCTTCATGGAAGTCATTGCCTCGTCCGCCGATGCTTTACTGCAAAGGGAGCAGGTGCAGGCGGAAAAAGAGACGGGGGATGATACTGCGAACCTCAAGAATTGAGCGTGGCATAACCACGTCCAGCAAGGGGCCGGTTACTTTCAGCCATGATGTCTAAGCTGTTCACTGATCAATGCGTCCACCAGAAACTGACGATACAGTCTTAAACTCAGGAGCGTCTATGCAGAGCATCACAGTCGATCAATTCATCGCCGGACTCTGTGCAATCCCCGAAGAAGAGTTTAGCGTCGGCACCGTCCACGAATACTTGAAAGGCAACCCCGTGGACGAGCGCTCTCTGCAACCCTACCTCTTCTTCAGCAAGCTATCGCTACACGCGGAACCTGATCTTCAAAAACCGCCTCTTCGAGCTGCTGGCGCTCTGCTGGGACGTGGGCCAGTCATCACAAATCCACAATCACCAAGACCAGAACTGCTGGATGGCGATGCCGTTAGGCCGGCTGCGCGTCCAGAACTTTCGCGTGTTCGAGCAGAATGGGCGGACCAACTACTGCCGGATCGAGCCGACAGACGCATTCGACATCCACGCGCTCATGCCCGCCGAAGTGGACCCCGCTGATCCCGTCCATCAAGTGCTGAACCTCCCCGAGTTTAATCTGTAATTCCCCGTCAGCTTGCTGCGGGGTCGCCGAATGAGAAATATGGGAGTCCAGAGGGAACGCCGTTCC
>JACDEG010000528.1 GCA_013816505.1 Pyrinomonadaceae bacterium
ATGACCTTTGTTGTTCAACATCCTGCTCAACCAGGCGCAGATGATGTCGATTGTTCCCGCCGCCGACCAGGTTTTTATCTTGTTCATCGCACATACAAGTAATTTGGTAATGACATCTAACTTGATATTGACTTTCGCCAACAACGCGCGAGGCACATAGTTTAACCGTGTCAGAGGTGATGAGGTCAAGTGACGGTTGGGGTGGCAGACATATCCAACAATCTCCTCTATTTCTTTGCCACGCAGATGTCTCCTGATGACACGTCGGCGGCATCGGGACTTGAAACTTGAGGCTCAGGTCGGCTTGAGTTGGCCCCACAGCCGCTCGCCCGACTCGGTTGCTTCCAGCCGCCGCGCCGCGTTGAGACTGACCAGCCCCCGTTCGCATAGTTCAGCGATAGCGAGTTTCGCGGTGTCCTCATCTATGTCCGTCTCCGATCCGAGCGCCTGATCAATGATCCAGCCGGCTAATCCCACTCGCTCGCGACCCGCTGACACCGCCAGACGGTCGGGACTGTAACGCCCCGCTAACTCAGTCACTACGCCGAGCAGAGCCATCGCAGGTGCACCCAGTCCCTCTGCCGCAGATGCTTCCGCACCCGCAACTTGTGGGATGTCAATGAGACCGGGCGCGGGATGTAAAGCATGGTTCAGGGGCAGCGACGTTTGTCGCGACTGAGACACCTCCCGCAGTTGATAACCAGCCGCCAACCCCCTCGCGATTTGGTCTTCGTACAGTAACAGGGTACAAGCTGCGTCCAGCGCGGCGTAGCGTAACTGTTTGATGGTCAGCGGACGTTGCGCCCAATCGCTGCGCTGCTGGCTTTTGTCGAGCTGGACTCCGAGATGGACCTGTGCCTGCGCTTGCAGTGAATAGCGCTTCTCGCCGCCGCGCCGCGCCACCAGCATCGTGTCGTGGATCGGGGAGGTGTGGATGCGGAAGTGGCGCGAGAGGCGCACCGCGTCGTAGGCCGCGTTGTGGATCGCTTTCGTCACCGTGCTCAACTCGAGGCGTGGACGCAGTTGATCGAGGTCGAGTCCGGCAAGTGCGTCAATGACGGCGACCCGCAGTTGGCGGTTTTCACGGAACGCTAACTGGATGAGGGACACCCGCTCGACCTGGCGATCCCACCAGTTGACCGTCTCAATGTCGAGCGCCAGCGCCGGAGCCGCATCCAGCCGGGCGACGAGCGAGGTGAGTTCCTGCGGGCCGCTGACCAGTTTGATACTAAAGTCGAGCATACAACAGTACAATCGGTGGCATTAGCTGAACGGTTACCTTATCAGCGATTACACGGCACGTACGCTGACCGCGTGACCTTTAATCTCGCCCTGCCACAATACGCGCTGCTCGACTTCATGGCGCAATCGCTTCCACAGACTTCCCCGCTCATATGCGTCTAAGTCCGACGGCATAAGATCGAACACAGCGCGCGAGGCGACGACGATCACCTTTCGTTTCGGCCGCGACACGGCGACGGTGAAACGACGTGGCTCCAACAGGAAGTCGCTTTCCGCCGCCGCATACTCGCGATCCGAGACGGTCGCCGAGACGATGATCAGATCACGTTCACCGCCCTGAAATCGCTCCACCGTGTCGATCGCTTCCGCGTATGCTGGAAGTAGTTCACGCAGCAAAAACTTCTGCCCGCGATGCGGCACCACGATGCCCAACCCGTGCTCTGCGTCAAGACCCAGGTGCTCGCCCGCCACGTGCACGAGTTCGGTAAGTAGTTCAGCCTCAAACTCGTTTGACTGTTGCGAGCCGGTCTCGGCGTGTTCGATCACCACCAGCGGATGTGCGGGGTCGAGAGCTGCCCCAATCCACGCCGGTAACTCATGTGCTGCGTCGAGCGGTGCTAGTCGTGTCCGGTTGTGTGAGTGGAAGTTGACTCCATCCGTTGCATAGACATGACGGCAAAGGAAATCGGCGACTTCGGCCGGGATGCGGAAAGACTCATCCAGCGCGGCGCTCGCAAAATTTAATTCACGCAGGAGTTCAAAGATCGAGAGGTGCGGACGCACGTAGTCGAGTTCGCGGCGGCTGTCCTGATCCCAGGCATGGGCGAGGATGGGCGGCATCTGGCGGTGGTCGCCGATGGCGATAAACTGTCCGTCTTCACGCAGGAATGCGGCGGCGAGCAGTGCTTCCGCCTGTCCCATCTGCGAGGCTTCATCGACGAGCACGAGGTCGAAGTATTTCTCCGACCAGGCGATGCCCTTGCCCTTCATCGCGCCGCGCTTGACGAGATTGTAAATTCCGCCCGGCGTGCCGCCGACCACGACGAGTGATTCGCGCATCAGACGCTCCCACTGCTCCGGCGCTTTCATCCGTCCACGACCGTCAGCGACCAAAGGCTCGATGCCGCCCGGCAGACAGTCATCGGCGTCGTTGCATACTTTGAATACTTTCAGTTGCGCGAGTTGCTCAACGTTCGCACGATTCTCATCACTGTCCGCACGCTTTGCCAGCAGTGATTTGGAGCGGGAGACGATGCTCTCCAGCGCGACGAGCGATGCCGCATGCGTCCTGGTGCAGACGGCGACGCGAAATGGTCGCGCAGGCGTAGCAAGAGCCAGCGCACGGGCGAGCGTCGCGAAGCCGAGCGTGTGGCTTTTGCCCGTTCCGGGAGGCCCTTGTAGGACGAGCACGCGATCTGTGACGTGCCCGCCGATGACGAGGCGTTGGGCAGAAGTTAATCCGTGCGGCGCTTGCGCTTCGTGCGCCAGGTCGGCGACTTGTTCGGCCATCCGCAGACGCGACGGACGGATGCCGCTTCGTGGTGTCTTTCCGTGCGCGGGGTTTTCGAGCCATTGATACAGGTGGTTCGTCTCGGCGTGCTGACAGGCGGCGAGAAACTTGTCGGCGTTGAGGTCGTCCACCATCTCGTCAACCGTGTAGAGCAGATTCTGTTCCGGGTCGAACATGCGATGACCGAAGCGGAACCTGGAGTTTTTGAAACTCATCGCCAACAGTTTCAAGGACACGCGCGCGCCAACGATCTCTTCGACGACGCACAATCGACCGTACACGATGCGCTTACCAGTCGGAGGCTCGCCGGTCTCGCCGTCCGCCACCGGGTTGAGCGTCATCCAGTCGCCTTCGCGCAGCCGACCGGTTCCGGTCTGTGTCGCGGCGAGCGGGTGGCCGTCAATGTCGGTGAAAGTGAACTCCGCGCGTTTGGCATCTTTGTCGTAAGACTCGCAGCGCATGATCGCGGTGCGTCCGGTCTGTGCGCGAAGCTCCGGCGGCAACGCAAAGTGGAGTAGTTGCTCTTGCAAGCGGGCATAGTGTTCGAGCCGCAGGAAGTCTTCGAGCGAGCGGCGTAACGGCACGGTTGACGGGTCCATCGCTACTTCGTCGAGGCGATGAAGCGTGAGCGGCTGTTTTTCGATCTGACGATTCTTGTAGCGAAACGCCGCTTCGATATGACGCAAGGCGGCGAGTCGTGCTGAGGCTAACGCCTTGATATCATCGACGGTGGTGCCGAGGAAGCCTACCATCTGCGCTCGCGCATCTGGTTTGACGGTCGGGGAATCCTGCAACTCACCCCACGCCGCGTAAGCGTATTCGAGCGGAATCTGGGTGCTGAAGCGCGCCGCCGATTCGATCCACACGCCCCCACCGGCGCCCGCACCGACGCTCGCGCCTTCGAGTTCAAGATTCAACTGTCCTGACACTGCGTCGCGGCGGTAGAGTCGTCGGTTGTCGAAGACGTGTGAGCGGAACTTCGTGGGGACATTCACTTCCCCGTCGCGCCACTTGAACCCCATTGCCGCCGCGACTTCGTAGAGGTTGTGGCAGATCGCGCCGAGGTTCTGTCGTTCCGAAACTTCGTCGCCAAGAAACGAAATCATGCTCTGCGTGAGTGCCGGCGTCGAAGTTAGCAGATCGTAAAAGGCTGGAATACCGCACAGCGCATCGAAGTGGCGGGCGAGCGCATCGAGCAGCGCACGCTGTCCACGACAATCGAACAGATAAACGTGGAGCGGCGCTTCACTCGAGTCAGCAACATGCTTGACGACGGGCAGCAGCTTTTGTAGCCACCCGATGAGCAGGCGTTGTTCGCTTTCGAGGTCGGGCACGACGTCCGCCATCTCGATGACGTTGACGACCCAGCGCGGACCCACGACGCTCGCCGCCAGCATGTACAGGCGGTCTTGAATGTGGTCGCGCTGCGCGTCAACGAAGACTTTGACGAGATCGGGGTAACTATTGGTGTCGGGGAGCGAGCCCCAATGAGAGCCGTAGAGCGTGCGTCGGTGCTCAACTCCTTTTTCGCCCTTGACGAATTGGGCGAGGGCCGCGCGGGCGCGTTGCGCGAGCGTGGGAAGGCGCGCGCCGAGCGCCCAATGTTCACTGATGCGAGCTACTTCCGCATCACAACCCGGCGCGGTTTCGACGCCGCGCGCGGTGTAAGTGATCAACCTGGATAAGTCGCTGACTTTATTGATGCCCTCTGCAT
>JACDEG010000529.1 GCA_013816505.1 Pyrinomonadaceae bacterium
GCTTTCGCCAACTTCAGGTGGTCACGCGTGGTGAAGCCGAGTTCACGCGGGCTGAGTGCTTTTCTCATGCTCAGAAAATATCAAAGAACTATTCTTGACAAAACTTTTGGCTACTCACTTAGTCCGATAATTTCCACGTCGCTCGTCATCGCCGATGATACCAAGCAGGCGGGCACCAAGCTTCATCGTTTAGCTGGCACTTAGCCCAGCAGTCAAACCTTTGCTCGAAAATCAGTGGGGCCCGTCTGATCTTAACCAGACAGGCCCCATATTACGGTCGCTCGCTTAAGTTGTGACAGGAGCGATTACCTTGTTTGCCTCCGCGGTCTTAAAGTGCCACGTGGGATGGCTAGCATCAAGGCCCGTGCCGTTGCAGGCAGCCTGATGTCAGCCGTAAAAAGCGCCCCTCTGGAAAAGGCGTACCGTCGTGCTGACAGATTCTGTTAGCCGCCGAAAACAAAAAACGTCACGGCTTTACCGAGGAGCAATGAGAGCATGATGCGAGTATAAGCTACTCGATGGTTGAAGTGGGCTTGGAGACGGCTATGAGCTTGGGTTCTTCGTAGTGATTGCCGTTCAGAATGGGCGGCGCTTGATATATTTTCGCCGCAGCAAGCTGCGGAGTATTGCGGATAGCAGACGAACATTCGCAGCAAGCTGCGGGGCATTTACCCGCTAAGAGTAAATGCAGTTGAAGCCTTCCCTTTCTTTCCAGTCGCTTCCACACAATCTTCTCTCAGGCTCGGTTGGACGAAGATCGTGGCGGAATTCTATGACGAGGCCATGACTCAGTGCCCAGGATCGCTGGTAGGTTACTTCTTCACCACAGCGATCCTGACCTCGGACGGATACTGCTTCGAGTGGTGGACGGCGTTGTGAGCTACGACGCCTTTTGATTCATCGTAGTTCCTCCCGCCAGTGTTCAGGTTCCGATCAAAGCGCGGGAAGTTGCTGCTCGACACCTCCAGTCGAATACGGTGACCCGCCTCGAAGTAATTGCTGGTCGTCATCGGTTGGAGCGTCACCTTGTACACCTTCCCCGCCTCCATCCGTACTTCAGGCTTATCGTACCCGTTCCGATACCTCATCCGCTGGATCGTCTCGTCCAGGTTGTAAGCTCGACCGTCCGGATAGACATCAATCAGCTTCACGGTGAAGTCAGTGTCTTTCGCGTCCGACGACACGTAAAGCGTCACTTCGATTGGGCCGCTGACTTCGATCCCTTGCTTCAGAGGCTCGGTGCTGTAAACCAGAATGTCTGGCCGCGCTTCCATCTTGCGCTGGTCGAATGCGCCTCCCGTCACCGCGTTCCCGGTGCAGCAGACATTGCCGCCATACGATGGCACGGGACTCATCGGATCGTAATCGAACTTATCGGGGCTATCAGTTGCCGGAGCCGCATTGCCGAGCACACCGTCGCCGTCCAGCGTATTCGCTTTCCCACTGCTCGCGAGGAAAAAGCTCATCGGCTGCGTTCCTATGGGCGGCCAAGTATCCGAGCTTTGCCATCTGTTGATGCCCATCGTGTAGTAGCGCACCTTCGGCATCTTTTCGAGAATGCCATTGTTCTCTCCCTTCAGGAAGTAATCGAACCAGGCGTAGGTCAGTTCGTCGTAGTTCAGCCGCGCGTCGCCGATGGTGCGCTCGCCGACGGTCGTATTTTCCAAGGAGCGTTTGTAAGCGCAATGAAGCGTCGGAGCGATCACGGCGTACTGCTGATTGGCGATTTCAGGTCTGGCAGTTTTCCGCACGTGATTGTAAGCGGCAAGATTCGGCCCCACCGACACGTCGTACCAGGACATAAACCAGAATCCCGGCACGTTGATCTTCATGTTGTCGTGCCACAATCCGCCTTTGTACCAGGCTTGATCGTTCGGAGCGCGCCGAATCATCGCACCGCCTGTGTCAAGGGGCATGTCGTCGGCGAAGATTCCGCGCGGCCCATCCACGGCTTTCATGATGTCCATGACTGGCAGATGCCGCAGCGCCTTTGACCAATCAACCGCCGGCAACTGCTGCGACAGATCAAAGGACTTCGACACGCGAATCAAATCCTCCTGCGAAGTGTTGGGCGGAAACGTTGGCCTGACTTGATTCTGCTCGCCGTAAAGCCATGCGATGAACAGCATTTGAACTGCGCCGCCTCGATACCAATTGCCCTGCTCGTAGTATCCGCCGATACGGCCAACGCCAGCGCCGAATCCTTGCGGGATCATCGCCGCAAACGCCGGATTGCCCTGCGCCGCGACTGCCAGCTGCCATTCGGCGGTCGAAGAGCACCCGATGGTGCCGACCTTGCCGTTCGACCAGGACTGTTTAGCCATCCACGACAAGGCGTCATCGCCGTCAGTCAGCGGCGGGCCAAGGATGTCGTAATTGCCCTCCGAGAAATAATGACCGCGCTCGTTCATCTGGACGAAGGCGTACTCGCGCTTGACGGCTTCAAGCTCATTGCTCATATCGCGCGGCAAACCGTTGCGTACGTCCCAGAAATTGAAGTTGTAAGGAGTCCGCACGAAGATCGCGGGGTATTTCTTCGACGTGTCTTTCGGGCGATAAACGTCGGCAGCCATGCGCTTGCCGTCGCGCATTGGAATCATCAGCTTGCGCTCGACGATGGCAATTGATTGCAGTTCTTTCTCAATCGAATTGCGCCGGGTAGCCAGTTCCGGGCTAACGTTGACTCTCCCTTGCCCTGAAGCAATTTGAACAGCAACGGCGAATCCCGCTACGGCAATTAACAGTGTCCGGAGAATCTTAGTTCGCATGTGTTTGCTCCTCAGGAAATAACGCGCCAGTACGGTGCTGACGGGGCTTGTCAACGTCAAAGGGTAAGTAGCCATACACGTTCGCTAAGCATGGAGGCTGCGAAGCGATCTAGACATAATGGTTGACAGAAAGAGGCTTGTCCTTTGCTCTTCGTGGATGATGCTTTGGATGTTCTAAAAACCTTAGCACAGTGCCATCACCAAGGAGACTAGCCATGAACAACAATAGCATGCACGTCGGTCTGGATGTCCATAAGGATAGTGGGGCGAGTTCCTGCGGCACGGTGAAGACGACGTGAAAGTAGTCGACCGGCAGCAGATCAGCCTGACGCTCGGCGACCCACTGTGCGCTAGCCAATGACTGACACTTTGGGCAATGACGATTGCGACATGAGTTGTACGAGATCAGTCGATTGCCGCAACTGTCACACTCATCAACGTGAGCGCCCAGAGCAGCGGTCCGACACTCTTCGATGGCGCGCATCACGCGGCGCTGCTCTGGCAACAGCGTCGCGCCATGCGTCAGCCTGTAAGCTTCACCATGCTGACGAAAGATGTCAGCGATTTCCAACCCAACTCGGCGGCTCATCTGAAGCTACTTCAGCCGGGAGTGCCAGAAGGTCCAGCGGAGAGGGCGTGGCGCAAACAGTATCAATCGAGACGTGGGTATAGCGCTCAGTAGTATGGACGCTGTGGTGCCCGAGCAGCGTCTGAATCAGTCGAATGTTAGCTCCCGCTTCGAGCAGATGCGTGGCGAAACAATGGCGTAGCATCCGCACTGTTACGTCCTTGGTCAGACCCGCATCACGGGCAGCGCGTTGGCAAGCCTTCTGAATGGCCGAATCACTGATTGGCTGGCCCGGGACTCTACTCGGGAAGAGCCAGAAAGTGGGACGTGCTGCGTGCCAGTAACGACGAAGAATCGTCAGCAATGTTGGCGAGAGCATCACGTAGCGGTCCTTGCGTCCTTTGCCTTGCTGGATGCGGATGACCATCCGCGCGGAGTCAATGTCGGAGACTTTTAAGTTGATGACCTCCGCGAGGCGCAGGCCAGCCGCATAGGCGATCATCAGGATCGCGCGATATTTGAGGCTGGTGATGGAGGAGAGAATGCGCAGGACTTCATCGGTGCTGAGGATGACCGGCAACTTGCGCTCGGTTCTTGGAAAAGGGATATCAGGAACGACCGTGTCCATCTTGAGCGTGATGCGATAGAGAAAGCGCAACGCACAGACTACCTGGTTGTAAGCGCTCCATGAGACGTGTTTCTCATCAATGAGGTGAAGCTGATAACGGCGCGGTCATGCCACAGATCGAAGCTATGACAAGGCAAGTTAGATTGTGTAACGTCAGCTTCGAGCCATGTCACATCACATGCGTCAGGAGGGGCGAGACGCTGCCGTGCCGCTTCAAACGCAGCACCCGAAATATCGAGAACAGTGAGATTACGAAAGCCTTCAGCGAGTAAGTCGTCAACAAGCGTTGACGCTCCGCCGCCAACGTCAATAATGCGTGCCGAAGAATCCACCCCGACCTGCCGGATAAGTTCGAGCGACTTCGTGGCGTGCGTTTGATACCAACTCACTACAGTTGGTGATTTGGTTGTATAGATTCCTTCCCAGTGTGCTTTGCGTTCCATGACCTTTGCTCCTTCGCTCAAGTCGATGTCCTTACGCTGCCTGCTTTCTCAAC
>JACDEG010000088.1 GCA_013816505.1 Pyrinomonadaceae bacterium
GAGGTCGGGAACCTGTAGCCCCACCGACCAGACCGCTTGCTTCCCCGGCAATATCATCCCGGCGAACCGCCTCAGTCCGAACGGCATCGCGTTGTTGAGAGCATTCCCGCTGCCGAATTTCGTCGGCCCCGGTTCAAGCAACTGGTTCACGGAGCGGCCGACCACGCAGGATCAGCGTAAAGACACGCTCTCGATTGATTACTACCCGACGGAGAAACATCAGTTTCGGGGACGGTTGCAGAACTATACATTTCTTGAATACTCCCCGTTTCCCTTCGGCGGCGACCCCGGCTTCGCCCCGCGCATTTTCGATCGCCCCAACCAGTCAATTTCCATCAACTGGGTCTGGACGGTCACGCCGACGCTGATTAACGAAGCGCTCGTCGCCGGGAGCCGCGATCAAGTGTTCATCGGCGTTGACGAGGCGACCGGCACGTTCCAGCGAAGCCGCTACGGAATCAACTACCCGTACATCTTCCCCAACGGGAAAGAGATTGCCGATAAGATTCCGACGGTTGACGGGCTTGAGGGTTTCGCCCGCATTGATGGCGGCCCGTATCCGGGCAGCTCAACCGGGCCGATCTATCAAGTTTCCGATAACGTGACCAACATCCGCGGCAATCACACGATCAAGTTCGGCGGCTACTTCGAGCGCGCCGGACAGAACGACTTTGACCAGATCAACGTCGCGGGCACGCCGGGCGGCACCAACAATCAGAACGGTCGCTTTGAATTCAATAACACCACGGCTGGCGGAACCGGAACCGCCATCGCCAACGCGGCCATCGGATTGTTCAACTCCTATGCCGAAATCGGCCCCCGCTCGTTCACCCCTTACCGCGGCCACATGTTCGAGTGGTTCATTCAGGACAGTTGGAAGGTGACGCCCAAACTGAACCTTAACTTAGGACTGCGGCACAGCATCATCCAGCCGTACTACAGTCTGTGGCGCAACTTGGCCGTGTTCGACCCGGCATCTTATGACCCGTCAATCGCGGTGACGCAAAATCCCGCGAACGGGTTCATCACGGGCGGCGATTTACGCTCGCAATATAACGGCCTGGTGATTCCGGGTGACGCATTTACCGACGCCGCCACGGGCCGCGTTCCCGCCGCGGATAGTGGTCAGTTCGACTTTCTGTTCCGTGGCTTCGATAAACAGTATTCGAAGATTCACTATAACAACTTCGCGCCGCGGCTCGGCTTCGCCTACGCCTTCAACGAGAAGACCGTGATTCGCGCCGGCGTGGGTCGCTTCTTCACCCGCCTCGGCGTCAGCGACTCGGTCTTCCTCGGCGGCAACCCGCCGTTCCAGCCGCAGGTTTCCATCACGAACGGGTCGGTGGACAATCCCGGCGGCAGAAGCGGCAACCTTTTCCCGCTTGGCGTCACCACCCAAGACCCGATCTTCAAGAACCCGGAAGCGTGGACGTGGAACGTGACTTTCGAGCGCGAGCTCGGATTCTCGACCACCATCGAGGTCGGCTACGTCGGGCGGAGAGGGCTGCATGCTCAGCGTGAGCGCAACATCAACCAACTTCAGACGGGTACCTGTCCGAATGGTCGATGTCCGTTCATCAACCCCGCCAACCAGGCGCTCGGGCGCATCAACGCCGACTTCCTGCGACCGTACAAAGGTTATGGCTTCCTGCGTTCGACGAACAATGATGCGAACTCCCTCTATAACGGTTTTCAGGTCGGCGTCACACGCCGCTTCACCGACGGACTTCTCTTCGGTCTGGCCTATACATTCTCGAAGTCCGAAGACGACGGCTCGGCGCAACGCGACGTGATCCCCGACGCCTATGACGCCAGCGCGCTGTGGGGGCCGTCGGACTTCGACCGGCGTCACGTGATGGTCGTCAACGGAGTCTATGAGTTTCCATTCTTCCGGGATCGCTCGACGCTGAAGGGTAAACTTATCGGCGGCTGGGCCATCGCCGCCACATCTCAGATGCAGACCGGCACACCGATCTCGATCCGCACTGGCGACGACTTTGCCGGCGTTGGCTCCGGCAGCGGCAATCAGTACTGGCTCGTCAATGGTAGTCCCGAATTGTCGCGGGGCGACCGGGCGTTCTCCGAAAACAACTCGGACTCGAATTTCTGGTTCCTGCCGAGAAATTCCGACGGCACTCGAATCTTTACAGAGCCGGCTGCCGGCACGTTCAACACTCAGAGGGTTCGCAATTTCTTTTACAACCCCGGCTTCCAGAATCACAACCTGGCGCTCTTTAAGGACTTCTTCATTACGGAGACGCAGAACCTCCGGCTGCGCTTTGAAGCCTTTAACTGGGTCAACCATCCCAACTGGAATTTGGTTGATGCCAATCGCGATCCGCGCAACGCATCATTCGGTAAAGTGCAAAATAAGAACAGCGAGCGCAATCTACAGTTCTCGATTCGCTACTCGTTCTAAACAGAAGAGACTTAAGCTGATCTTAAGCAGCAAGCTTCTTCCGCCACTGACAAATGCCGAGGCCCGCGAGTCGTTCGCGGGCCTCGGCGCTTTTCGCTTTTGGAGTAGAGCGGGCCGCCGCCTTGCTTTTTGGTCGGGGTATAATGCTTAATTCACGAACACAAAAACCTAAAGCGACGGCGTGACACCGTAGACTTCAAAATTTTCGCCGATCAAGATTATGGATAATCGTTACTATCCCGGCGTCGAAGCCGATGTGATGCAATTGATGGCCGAGCTACGCCAACTCTTCGACAATGACAGCGCTTACGAGTTGCAGACGATGCAGGTTGCTTCGACCGCCGTGTTGCAGGCGCGCAAGTCCGGCACGCTGCGCGAACTGACCGGACTGTCCGCCGCGCTGACCGTTAAGATTACGCCGGAACACGGCGGCACGCGCGTCGAGATCGGGATGCAGAAGTGGTTCGACAAAGCGGCGGTCGCGGCGGTCGCTGTCATCCTCTCCGCCGGGATGTTGCTCGCACTGCCCGCGCTCGGCGCTTACTGGCAGTACCGGATTACCGAAGACGCCTGGAAGATCATCGAAAGCCACATCGCGCAGAGGGCCGGCGGCTATGTCCCGCCACTGCCTGGACGCTGCGGCACGTGCGGCGCAGTCGCCGTCGGCGGCTCGACGTTCTGTTCGACTTGCGGCGCTAATCTCCGCACCAGCAACGCCTGCAACTCGTGCGGCGCCGAGCAACGTGAACCTAACGCGCGGTACTGCAATCGCTGCGGCAAACCGCTCTCCGCGTAAAACCAATCCGGGCCGGAAGCATCCCTGACCGCCCGCGTGCGCGTTAATTTCGTGTGTATTTGTACGCACACTCAACCCGCAACCAGTGTTCGCCTCAAACTCATGGAGTGATAATAATGAAACATGCCTCGATTTTCTCGTTGGTGCTGTTGCTCATCCTGCCGCTCGGCGCTCAGGCAAACAAAAAAGATCGCGGATGGAAAAGCCTCTTCGACGGCAAGACGCTCAACGGCTGGAAGATCAGTGAGAACGAAAGTAGCTGGTCGGTCAAAGACGGCGCGATTGTCGCCAACGGCGAGCGCAGCCATTTGTTCTACGTCGGCGATGAAAAGCCGTTCGTCGATTTCGAGTTGATGGTCGATGTTTACACCGAGCCGAGCGCGAACGGCGGCATCTACTTCCACACCAAATTTCAGCCAGGGGGCTGGCCGAAGTATGGCTATGAAGTTCAAGTCAACAACTCTCACGCTGACCGCCGCAAGACCGGCAGCCTGTACGCCATCAAGGACGTGATGGACGTGGCGCCCGCGCAGGACAACAAGTGGTGGACGCAGCACATCATCGTCAAGGGCAACCGGGTCGTGGTCAAAATCGACGGCAAGACGGTGGTGGATTTTGTCGAGGAAGCGAACCGTCAACCCGGCACCGATGATACGCGTAAGCTCGACAGCGGCACCTTCGCCCTCCAGGCGCACGATCCGAAGAGCGTCGTGCGGTTCAAAAACATCCGCGTCAAGCGATTGAGTTGAGACCCCCGTCGCCGCAATAGTAAACAGTTTTGAGTTGTCAGTTTTCAGCTCAAAACTGAAAACTGCTGAAGTCTGTCGCTCGTCTGGTGCGGCCTCACAAACATCTTGTTTCATCGATGAAAATCTGTTCCATTCTCGCCCGGATCGTGTTATATTGCCCGCCGAAACGCATCACGTCCGATTGGGCGAGTGGCATCAATCGAGGCCGTCAGTTTTCACACGATAGAGACAATGCCGTAATCGGCTGATGAGAAGGAGGAAGGAAATCAGATGAGTAACACGAGTAAGCCAAAGATTAATCCGCTGAGCCGCCGTCCGCGGCAGCAACGATTGGTGATGGCGGTGCGCGGCGGCGCGGGCACTGGCAAAAGCCATTTCATCCGTAGCATGTCCGAAGCCGGTCTTGGCCGCCTGTGTATCTTCGATGTCGAACGCAAGTCGCGATTGCTGAAAGGCGTCGGCACGCAGTTCGACGGTCTTGAGATCGAGCAGCCGGACGAATTGCCGGAGTTCATCGACTGGGCCTTGTCCGGCGAGGGGCGCGAGCAGAACTATGGATGCTATGCGCTTGATTCGTGGGCGGGCTACTTCGGCGCCAAGCACAGCGAGATGGTCGCGGCGGTGCGTGAGCGAACGGGCGACCCGCTGGCTCAACCGTCCGCCGAAGAGTTGGCCGCCGACCAGATGATCCTGCAAGGGGTGCTGCGCCGTCTCTGCATTGAGAGCGGCAAGTCGGTGGTGATCGTCGATCAGATTCCGGCGAAGGGTAAAGAGGCGAAGGAGGATAACGAGGTCGGGCGCGTGCTGCCGATGACGGCCAGCGGACTCGAATACTTCGTCGACGTGATGGTCGAAGTTTCGTTGCAGGAGCGCGAAGGCGAAATCACGCGCGTCTTTCAAGTCGTCAAAAGCAACAGCCCGGCCTTCGAGGTCGGCTTTGAATTGACAGGCAGCGTGACGTTCAAGGATTTTCTCGATCAAATGCAACAGGACGGTGCGGCTGATCTACCGCTCGATGCCCCAAAGCCGGCGAGCGTCCCGGAAACACTCGAAGAAAAGCCTTCGCCGCTGACCCTCGTCGCGCCGCAGATGACCGTGCAGGAATTAATCACGAAGGCCGAGTCGCACGGCTTCAAAGTCGCCGACATCGTGACCGGCGCAAAGGTCTATCACAATCAGTCGAACATCTACCGCCTGACGTCGGAGCAAATCGCCGACCTCGACCGCCGCATCACCGCGCGAATCGAAAAGATGAACATCCAGCCGCAGTCGGGCACGACTCAAAGTTCTGTCACGCCGGAAGCGACGGACGAGTCGCAGGCCAAGTCGCAACCAGCGCGCAGTCTCAAGCGCGCGTAACATGCGAGGAATCGCGTACTTCAAACGACACGAGGTCGGCAGTCATTCGCCGACCTTGTGTCGTTTCCCGCGCGTGAGATTTTCAGGATCGAAGACAATCCAATTTCACCGCGGAGTACGCCGAGGACGCCGAGCATAACCCAGATGTTTACCTGATTGATGATGCTGTCTTTCAGTTCTCCGCGCCCTCTGCGGTGAAATTCGGGGAAATTTTTTACTTCGTAATCCGCCGCGCTTGTCTTACGAGCAATCCGCCTCTAAATTACTCGCGTCAAGATGCTATTTAATTTTCTGAACAGAGGTGCGTGCGATGACTTACGTTGTGACTGAATTGTGCGTGGACTGTAAATACACCGACTGCGCGGCGGTGTGCCCGGTCGAAGCGTTTCATGAATTGACCGACCGGCTCTACATTAACGCCGAGACCTGCATCGACTGCGACGCCTGCGTGCCGGAGTGCCCGGTCGAGGCGATCTTCCCCGACACCGCGGTGCCCGAAGAATATGAGCATTGGACCGCGATCAACATCGAAGAAGCGCCGAAGTACCCGATCATCAGCATGAAAATTCCCGCGCTCCACGGGCCGACCTGCACTGGGCCGGCGGAGTAAGTGAAAAGGATGAAGGACTCTTAAGGGATGAGGGCGGAGGGATGAATTAAAACCAGAAGCCCAAAATGCGGTACACAGTAGGGGGCAAACCGCCTGGTATCTTCCGTGTTCCGTATTCTGTGTTCTGTATTCCTGGATTCATCCCTCATCCCTTCTTTAGTCGTGTCGCAATGCTTTCACCGGGTCGATGCGCGCGGCGCGCGCCGCCGGGTAGAGCGCGGCGGCGACGGCGACGGCCATCGCGAACAGAATCGCGCCGAGCCACAGGTAAGGCGGCAGCGAAAAGAAGTCGATGAACGGCTCGCCGCGCGGTGCGAGGATGAACTGATAAGCGAGCCGGTTCGATAACTTATCGATGCTCCACGCAGCCAGCGCGCCGACGATACCACCCATTAACCCGATCACCGCCGCTTCGACGAAAAAGATTAATTTGATTTCACGATCCTCAGCGCCGACGGCCATCATGATTCCAATCTCGCGCGTGCGTTCGAGGATTGACATAATCATCGTGTTGGCGATGCCGAACGACGCGACCAGCAGCGAGATGCCGCCGAGCAGTCCGAGCGTCGCATTGACGATCAGAAAGAAGGTGCGTATCTCGTCCAACTCAGTGAACAATCCGAAGACGTTGAAGCCGGATTCACGCAAACGCTCGACGACGTTTTTCATCGCCGCCGGGTCGCTGACGCGGACGGTCGCCGCCTGATAGCCTTCGGTCTCTTCGGTATCGATCAAGCCGCTCCGCCGGGCGAGTTGCAGCGCGACCTGCTCCATCATGCCGCGATGCGTCGCCTTCCATTCGTTCGCGGCGCGCAACGGGATGTAAATGTTTGCGGCAGGCATCATCCCGCGGAAGCGCCGATTCCCGCCGCTACCCTTCTCAACTTCGTTCTTCAACACGCCGACAATGCGGAAAGTCCGCGCCACCAAACCACTCCCCCCGGCCCTTGACGATTCGCCCGAGTCTTCAAGCGGCAGCCCAAAGAAAGTCAGCGGTTCGTCCGTCTCGGTTTCGGCGGTCGCCTCGCCGAGTGCGGCAGTTGTATTGTCGGATTCGGCGGCTGTATCGTCGGCCCGTCGTGTTGGTGACGATGATATGCCGGCCTCCTTCTCCGCCTTTCCCGACGCGCGCTGTTCCGCTCCGCCTTCATTACGCCGCGACGCATTGCTGAGCGACCCCACTTCGTCAGGCGGGGCAAGGAATTCAATGCGCTGGCCGATAGCGTCGGCGGCCTGCTTGAAGCCGTGCTCCGAGATGAATGATTCGTCGACGATGGCCGCGTCCGTCTCCTTCGCGCCGAGCATTTGACCGGCGGCGAAATGCTGGAAGCGCGAGGCTCCGTTCGGCACGCGCACGCCGCCAATCAATTCCTGCCGCACGCGGTCGTTGGCGCGAGCATAGACACTGAACCTGACAGTCGGCTCAACGTACGCGACGCCTGGCAGCGCGGCGATTTCTCCGAGCGCGGCGTCGGTCAGCGGGCGCTCGGAAGATTTGGCCTGACGCTTGTTGCCGGGCTTTTTGGGTTCTTTGTTCTCTCCGCCCTCGCTCGCCGGTTCCGGCTTCCTGTCGAGTTGCGATTCGAGCACGGTGTTTAAGTCGCGCCCGAAGACCTGAACCTCGTTGAAGAGGTCAAGGTTCTTGAAACGCTCGACCGTGTTGCGCTGTAGACCGAGGCCGAACGAGGTCATCGTCACGATCACCGCGACGCCGATCACAACGCCCATCGTCGTCAACGCCGCGCGCAGTTTCGCCTCGCGTAGATTCCGTAACGCCAGCCCCAAAATATCGAAAAAGCTCATTTCACTTCGGATGCGGCTCCATCAATTCAGCGCCGCGAGGTGCGCATGTACCCGCTTCAACTGTTCGCGCACTGCTTCCGCGTCTGTCGCGTCGGGGCTGAAGTTGAGGTACGTTCGCAAATCGGTAATGGCTTCGGCGTAACGCCCGAGATGGGCGAGCAACGCGCCGCGGTCGCGATGCTCGTCGAGAGCTTGCGGCGCAAGCAGCAGGATGCGTTCGACGGCGGCGAGCGCGCGACGGTGAAGATGGACCTGCGCGTAGACGGCCTTTAAGTTCCTGAGCAGACGAATCACAATCTCGCGCGGAGTCGCCGCCTGCATGTGATTGGCGGTCAGGGGAACCTGGCCGTTATAAACTACGTCGAGCCGTTCCTGACAATCCTCTTCGTCGATAACCGCGCGGTTGAACGGGTCGACCAGCATCGCCTCATCAGATTCTTCGTCGGGACGCACGCGCACGATGAAGTGACCGGGCAGACCGACGCCTTCCGTCCGTAAACCGGCGCGCCACCCAACTTCGATGTAGACGATTGAGAGCGTGATCGGTATCCCGGTGTGGCGTCGCAGCACGTGATTCAGGAGACTGTTGCGCGGGTCGTAATAGTCTTGACGATTGCCGATGAAGTCGAGGTTGTCGAACATGTACTGATTGAACGCCGCGACTTTCGACGCGCCTCGTTCGCTTTCAAGACGAGCGCGCGCTTCTATCCCGAGCTCGTCGAGTTGCGCGAAACAGCGTGCGACATCGCAGCGCGGGTCTTCCTCGGCGGCGACCAACAGCGCGGCCTCGGCCAAATCGAATCTACGATCCGGTCTCAGCACCAGACGCGCGAACCGAGTTCGCACATCCGACGCGATCAATTTATCAGCGGGAGTCATAGTATTAAGGGATGAGGGCGGAGGGATGAGGGATGAATTAAAAACCAGAACACAGCATGCACCACACAGCAGGCAACAAGCCGCCCTCTAGCTTCGGTGTTCTGTATTTCATGTTCCGTATTCTGTATTTTGTGTTCTGTATTCCTGGCTTCATCCCTCCGCCCTTAAGAAGTCTTTCATCTTTTGTTGAATACGTGATGTACGGCGTCGAGCGTCCAGTCGGCGAGACTCTTGGTGACGACATCCGCGCCCGCCGCGCGCAGCGCTTTTTCGCCGACGGTGTTGGTGACGCCGAGGGTGCGCATCCCGGCGGCGCGCCCCGCCTGAATGCCGGGCGGTGAATCTTCGATCACCAGACACTCCGCCGCTTGCAACGGCGGCACGTGCGCGCCGCTTCGTCTCTCGTTCAGCAATTCCAGCGCGCGATTGTAACAACACGGATCGGGCTTGCATGTGTGTGCGTCTTCGGTGCTGACGACGACATCAAAAGCCTTCGTCAGCGCCGCGCGCCCGAGCACATAATCGATTTGGTCGCGGCGTGACATGCTGACGATGCCGAGCGGGTAGATGCGCGTCAAAGCCTTGATGAACGTGACAGCGCCGGGGAACAACGGCAACACTTCATCTATCGCCGCGCGGTGCATCTCCGACTCGCGCGCAATCACGGCCTGCATCCTTTCGTCGGTCAGTTCCCGGCCCGCGCGCGCGAACGCCGCCCGCACAGAAGTCACGTCGTCCATGCCGAGCGAGTCGTGATAGTCCTTTTCTGAAAGAGAGATGTCCTCCGCTTTCAGCGCCTCTTGGTAGGCTTTCATGTGCAACTGCTCGTCGTCAATGACGACGCCGTTAAAGTCGAAAAGAACGGCTTGAATCATTCCCTCAAACTCCTGAGTCGAGAGTCGGAAGCCTAAAGTCAGAGCGTCAAAACAAGATACGATGCCTGAAGATTAAAGTCCAAAACCGGCATCAGATTTCCGACTCCCGACTCCCGACTCGTGACTCGGCCAGCCGCGCGTTCTGTTCGCCGAAGAGGAGTGGCAGGCGCTCGCTCTCCAGCACATCAAGGCGGTGCAGGACTTCGCCGAGCGCCAGTTCATTCTTCAGGTTGACCTGGTAATCGAGGTCGGCGCGCAAGCGGTCTTTTTCCGATTGGCGATTCTGAGACATCATGATGATCGGGGCCTGCAAGCCCGCGATGACGCTGAGCACGACGCCGAGAAACTCGAACGGGTAATTATCGAACCGACCCTCCGCGCGGAGCAGCCACGAATTCAGCAGCACCCAGACGACGAGCAACGCGATTGTCGCGCTAATAAACTTCCAACTGCCGCCGAACTCCGCGATGACGTCGGCTAGACGGTCGGCGAATGTCAGGCGTGCCGCGTCCTCGTCGTTCGCGTTGCGCGAAACTCTCCGGCGCAGCAAGTCGTCGGTGTGCCGTAGCCTGTTAGTGACCGCGCTCAGCATCTCCAACGCGACATCGGTGTTGCCGCGCACGAACCTTAGAAACTCGTCACGCGACAGCACGGCAAGGCAAGCGTCATCAATTACCGTCGCGTCGGCAGAGCGTGATTGGCCGTCGAGCAGAGACATCTCGCCGAAGAAGTCGCCGCCCGCCAACTCGGCCAGCGTCAAGTTCTGGCTGGCTGAGTCAGTAACGTGGATGCGCACCCGTCCACGCTCGATCAGATACATCGCGTCGCCCACATCGCCCGCGCGGAACAGGCGCGTGCCCGCCGGCGCCGCGCGCGTTCGCAACAAATCGCGCAATGCGCGTGCATCATCATCACCGAGCGACGCGAACAGCGGAACCGAACGCAACGCTTCGAGCGTCATCAACGTGGGAGCAATGGGCTGCATCAGAAATCACCTCACAAAAAAGGGATGAGGGCGGAGGGATGAGGGATGAATAAAAACCAGAAGACAGCATGCAGCACACAGCAGGCAACAAGCCGCCGACTATCTTCCGGGTTCCGTATTTCGTGTTCTGTATTCTGTATTCTGTGTTCTGTATTCCTGGCTTCATCCCTCATCCCTCATCCCTTCTATTCGTCCGTCTTTCATGTGGATCGTGCGGTCGGAGAAGCGCGCGGCCAGTTGGTCGTCGTGGGTGACCATCAGAATGGTGAGGTCGTCGCGCGTGACCATCTCGCGCAACAGCGACAGCAGTTCGCCGGCGCGTGTCGAGTCGAGGTTGCCGGTCGGTTCATCCGCCAGCAGCACACGTGGGCGGTTGGCGAGCGCCCGCGCGATGGCGACGCGCTGTTGCTCGCCGCCCGACAACTCCGCCGGGCGGTGCATCGCGCGTTCGCCAAGGCCGACGCGCATTAATAGTTCACGCGCTCGCCGCGTTCGTTCACGCCCCCGCCACCCGCCGAAGGCGAGCGCGAGGCTGACGTTTTCTTCTGCCGTCATCGTCTGGATCAAATTGAAATTCTGGAAAATCATCCCGACCGACGCACGGCGATAGCGCGCCATCTCTTTTTTGGACAGCGGCGCGAGCGACCGTCCGTCGAACATGACATCGCCGTGCGTCGGCGAGTCGAGGCCACCGAACAGATTCAGTAGCGTTGACTTCCCCGACCCCGAAGTTCCCTGCAACGCGACGAACTCACCTTCTTTGATTGACAGCGAAACGCGATCAAGCGCCGCCACTACGCCGCCACCCATCTGATAAATTTTCGAGACTTCTCGCGCCTCAAGCATAACGTAAAAGTAAAAAGGCGAAAGGCAAAAGTAAAGGACACGTCCCTCACTTTTGCCTTTTCGCTTTAACCTTTTTGATTTCTTTCAGACCTCTTTGTACTCGGAGTCAACGTCCTCGTCGGAGAAAGCGACGCGGTAGTTCGGCGACTGCTTCTGCTTGGTAATCAGCAAATCGTCTTTGGTCTTCAGCAAATCGGCGCGGTTGTAAACCGACAGCTCGAAATTATAACCGTGCGTGATCGCGTCCTTCGGGCACGCCTCGACGCAGTAACCGCAGAAGATACAGCGCCCGTAGTCGATGTTGTAGACCTCGGCATAACGCTCGTCGACGCCGGTGCGTTCTTCGGGCGCGCGCGGGTCATCGGCGGCGACGATGTAGATGCAGTCCGACGGGCAGGCCGCCGCGCACAGATAGCACGCGACGCACTTCTCGCGCCCCAACTCGTCAACATGGAGCAGGTGTTGACCGCGGTAGCGCGGTTGCAGCGTCACCGGTTCTTCTGGGTACTGCACCGTCCATTTCGCCTTCGGGATGTAAGAGAACGTCACGCTCATCCCTTTGATGATCGACTTAGTCGATTCAACGATGTCACTAATGATAGACATAAAACCTCGATAGAAGAGTCTGAAGTCTAGAGTCTAAAGTCAGAGGATGGCTTTATCTTATGACTCCAGACTTCAGACTCTAGACTAATTCAAGACGGCTGAAGAAGTACGCGATTTCAATCCCGGCGTTATCTTCCGAATCGGAGCCGTGGACGGCGTTCTCGCCGATGGAGTTGGCGAACTCTTTACGAATCGTCCCCGCATCGGCCTTCGCCGGGTCGGTCGCACCCATCAAATCGCGCCACGCTTTGATGGCGCCTTCCTTTTCGAGCGCCAGCACGACGCACGATGCGCTCGACATGAACGTCGTCAACTCGCCAAAGAACGGACGCTCGCGATGCACATCGTAAAATCCTTTCGCCTCTTCGTGCGTCATGTGAATCAGCTTCATGCCGCGCAGCTTAAAACCGCTCTCAGTAATGCGTTGGATAATTGCGCCAGTCTTCCCGCCGCGCACGGCGTCCGGCTTGATGATTCCGAAAGTTAGGTTTCCAGTCTGTTCTGCCATATTCTCCTCAAAAACAGATGCCAGATGTTCGATGTTGCGCCAATGAAATCCAACATCTGACATCCAGCATCTGACATCTATAATTTATGCGGCGGCGCGTGAGCCGAGCAACTCTTTCATCGCCTGGCCGATGTCGGCGGGTGAGTGGACGACGCGGATGCCGGCCTCTTCAAGCGCCTTCATTTTTTCGGCGGCGGTGCCTTTGCCGCCCGCAATGATCGCGCCCGCGTGCCCCATCCGTCTTCCGGGCGGCGCGGTCTGCCCGGCGATGAAGGCGACAATCGGCTTCGTCACATGCTCTTTGGCGTAGGCCGCTGCTTCTTCCTCCGCCGAGCCGCCGATCTCGCCGATCATGATGATGCCTTCGGTTTCGGGGTCGCCCTCGAACAATGTCAGTGCGTCGGTGTGCGACGTACCGACGATGGGGTCGCCACCGATGCCGATGGCGGTCGATTGTCCGAGTCCGAGCGCGGTCAATTGACCGACCGCTTCATACGTCAGCGTTCCAGAACGCGAGACGACGCCGACGCGCCCCTCTTTGTGAATGTGGCCCGGCATGATGCCGATTTTGCACTTCCCCGGAGAGATGACGCCGGGGCAGTTCGGGCCGATCAACCGCGTCTGTTTGTCGGCGAGGAATTTTTTGACCTTCACCATGTCGAGCACCGGGATGCCTTCGGTGATGCATACGACGAGCGGGATTCCGGCGTCCGCCGCTTCCATAATCGCGTCCGCCGCAAACGGTGGCGGCACGTAGATCACGGAAGCGTTCGCCCCGGCTTCGCGCACGGCGTCGGCGACGGTGTTAAAGACCGCGATGTCTTCGTGCGTCGTGCCGCCTTTGCCGGGCGTGACGCCACCGACGACGTTGGTGCCGTACTCGACCATCTGTTTAGTGTGAAAGGTGCCCTCTTTACCGGTGATGCCCTGCACCATGAGGCGCGTGTTTTTATCAACGAGAACGCTCAATGTTGCTCTCCTACATATACGAAGACATGAATCATCAATCGTGATTAGTGAAGCGAGGCCGTCGACGCCTGTTCACAACATAGAATTGACGATTTGCTTGGTTGAGATGACCGCGCAGTGTAGCACGGCGGCGCTGCAAATTCGGAGCAGCGCGACAGCGACGACAGCAACCTCAGTCCCGACGCGCGTCACTCAGGAAAAGTGACCTTATCGTAAAAGTCCGCCAGCGTCAGGACACAGCCGACAGATGATAACTCGACGCGAGTGTTCGACCCGCGATAGTCCTTCAACACCCAACTCTCGTCCGGCTGCCGGGTGTAGCGCGCCAGCTTACAGGCGTGTTGCTCGACGAGCAGATATTCCTGAAATGATTTCAAACTCCGGTAATGCTCGAAGTTTTGGCCGCGATCATAGTTCGCGGTTGACGGCGAAAGCACTTCGACGATCAGCGTCGGATTGAGAAGCGTATCGAGATGACCGTCCTCTTTGAGCAGCGGCTTGCCGCACACGACGCTCACATCGGGGTAAGTGTACAAGCCGGTTGCCGGGACATGCACACGCATATCGTTGGGCAAAACGCTGCACTCCTTCCCGCGCAACTGTTGCACAAGTGAGGCAATAATATTGGCAACAATAAGGTTGTGTTCGAAGCTCGCGCCCGACATCAGGAACGCTTCACCGTCATAATACTCGCTCTTGGTTTCCGCTTCTCTTTCGGCGGCGAGGTATTCTTCGGGCGTCAGGAATGATTTCGACAGAGTTGACATAATTCCTCCGTGAGATGACAGCCTTATACTTTATTCCAGTTCAACGCGGTCGCCGTACTGTGGCGCATCAACACGCCAACCGTAGCGCTCCATGATGTGGTCGCGCATTGCGGCGGCGGCTTTCGGCTCACCGTGCGTCGTGAACGAGCGGCGCGGCGCTCCCGGCATACCTTCCAGCCAGCGCAAGACTTCCTTCCAGTCGGCGTGCGCGGAGAGTCCGCCGATGCGCTCGACGTGGCAGCGAACGGGGACGAACTGTTTCATGATCCGTACCTCGCGCTCGCCATCGATGATGCGCCGCCCGGTCGTTCCGGCGGCTTGGTAACCGACAAAGACCACAGTCGCATCCGGGTCCGGGAGCATCCTCAAGGCGTGATGCATCACGCGCCCGCCAGTCATCATCCCCGACGCGCTGATGATGATGCGCGTCCCGCGTTCGTCGTTCAGCCGCTTCGACTCTTCGCGCGACGAGGCCGTAATCATCGAATGCGTGCGCAGAGGGTGGCGGCGCGCGGCCAGAACACTCGCGTACTCTTCGTCCTGCTCTTCCGGACGGCTGCTGTAAATCTGCGTCGCGGCGGCGGCCATCGGCGAATCAACGCGCACCGGCAAAAGCGGGATGCGCTTTTCATCTTCCAACTCGCGGATGTGGTAGATCAATTCCTGCGTGCGGCCAACCGCGAACGCCGGAAAGAGGACGGGGCCGCCGCGCTCCACCGCTTCGTTGATGACCCGCGCGAGCGCATCCTTCGGGTCTTCGGTGGTATGCAGACGGTCGCCATAAGTCGATTCGACCAGCATGTAATCGCACGCGGGCGGCGGTTCCGGGTCGCGAATAATCGGTTGATCGTAATGGCCGAGGTCGCCGGAGAAAAGCACGCGCCTTCCTTTGCCGTCATCGCCCGCGCCGTCAACTTCGACCAGCACTAAACTCGATCCGAAGATGTGACCGGCAATGCGAAAGCCGGCGCGCAGGCCGTCGGCAATCTCAACCGGCTCGCCCGAATTCGCGACCGGCTGGATGAGATTGATGGCGGCGCGCGCATCCTCTTCAGTGTAGAGCGGGAGCGCCGGCGCGTGCCTCGTCAGCTTGTGCCGGTTGCGGTAGTCGGCCTCTTCCTCCTGCAAGCGCGCCGAATCCGGCAACAACAGTTTGAGAAGGTCAGCCGTTCCTTTCGAGCAGTAGACGGGATTATCGAAACCGAGTCGGACGAGGCGCGGAAGATAGCCGGTGTGATCAATGTGCGCGTGCGTGATGATCACGGCGTCGAGGCGTCGAGGGTCAAACGGCGGGTCTTGCCAGTTGCGTTCGCGTAATTCCTTCAGACCTTGAAACAGTCCACAGTCGACGAGCACGTTACCCTTCTCCGACTCGATGAAATACTTCGAGCCGGTGACAGTCCCGACGCCGCCCCAGAAGGAAAGGATGAAGGATGAGGGATGAGGGATGAGAGGAGTATTTGTCATGACGTTCTCGCCTTTGCGTGTTTGACTGCCGTGACTATAACTGTTTGCAATTGCGTGCGCCCGTTTAGAGGCGGGCTCTGCCCGCCGTCTCAAGTTGCACCGGCGGGCAGAGC
>JACDEG010000089.1:0-5774 GCA_013816505.1 Pyrinomonadaceae bacterium
TTGAACGGCGGCGACAAGGAGAAGGTAAAAGATGAGCACACTAGAGATCGAACTCTGCCAGCGTTGCCGGTGTTGTGAAGTGAGCTGGGAGGCTTGCGACTTGTGCGGCGGAGAGGGACTTGACGGCCATGACTGCGGCGAGGACACATGCTGTTGTCTGTACCCGGAGGACAACGAGACTTGCCACCAATGCGACGGAGCGGGCGGCTGGGGAATTTGTTTCGGCAGGTGCGACAGCAAAGGTGTTCACGAAGTCGAGCGCCCCGCCTCAAGAGACACCTTACCTATGTAATAATATGTTTGATAAGTAAACCGAGTCCCGTCGGTTACACCCCTTACTCACCTGCTCTACTCCCCAACACGTTAGAAAACCAACCCCGTCGTCTCCCGCGAAGGCCAAGAAGGTAAACCCGATGCTCGATCTCTCGCCTGACACCACACTTGCGCCCGTCGTCCCGCTCCCGTGTACGCGCGCCGAGACACGGCGATTACTCAAGACAATCGCCGCGCTCGCCGCCGAGTATCCGCACTATGCCGCCTCCATCGCCCGCATGAGCGCCGCGATCCGTGACGACGCCCGCCGCACCACCGCGCAGACCCGCGACGCCGTGTTGTTTTCGCTCGAAACGCACGCCGCGACCGTCGAAGAGTTCACCGCCGACACCGGGCTACCCATCGAAGATATTGAGACGGCGCTCGCCACATTGCAGGCCGAGGGGCTGGTGGAGGTGAGAGCGACCGGCGACGACACCCAAAGCTACTACTTTCTCGCGACCGCTCCCGCTTATTAAAAAAGCGGTGGCTCCCAAGTGAAAAGACAACGCCCGCGCCTCAAGTTATTCTCAAGAGTGTGGACGCCCCCTCAGTGTCCGAGTCCGCCGAGTCCACTCCTGCTCGCGCTCGCGCTGTTGCCGAGGTTGAGCGTCCACACTCTTCTCTACTCTCTCCCGCTGTAACTCCAACACATGAAAACGTTCGTTACTCTCGCCGGTATTACGTGCGCGCTTATCGCATTCATTGCGTCAATCGTGATGATTCTGTCGCAAGCTGTGACGCCAATCGACCGCCGTAAGTGAATTTTTATGGCGACAACTTTTTATCAGGACGAACGCGCCGAGCGGCGGCGCACGCTCCTCGAAAAACTGAACACCGCGCATCTCGCGCTCGTCATCGGTGCAACGTTGATGGCGTCGGTCGGTAGTGCTTATGTGACGACCCGGCTCGCCGAGAACAATTTGCAGTGGCGCGTCTTAGCCGTCGAAGCGCACGCCGCCGAAGCTAAAGAAGCGCGCAGCAACTACGTCACGCGCGAAGAGTCCCGCATTCAATGGGAGTACCTGCGAAACGAAGTCACGGAAGTCAAAGGCGATGTCAAAGAGATTCGCGCTCTAATCGAGGCCCGACGTTGAACAACTATTCAGACCCCGCGCTCGACTTGATGACCGAGGCCCTGTTGGTCGCGCTCTCCGCTGCCAGTCGCGAGACCGGCGCGCACTCTCACCGCACCGCCGAGATCGCCGACACGCTCGCCTCCCGCCTTAGCTTCACCCCTGACGAACGCGCCTCGCTCCGCTACGCTTCACTCCTCCACGACATCGGCAAGCTCACCTCCGACCCCGCCATCCTCCACAAGTGCGCCGCCCTGACCGCCGAAGAGACCGCGCACCTCCGAGAGCACGTCGCCGCCAGTGTCGAGATGCTTGACCGCTTAGGGTTCCCCGCGGCGGTCGTGCGGATCGTCGCGGAGCACCATGAGCAATTCGACGGCACCGGGTACCCGGCGCGCTCAAGTGGCGACTCAATCTCACGCGGCGCGCGGGTGTTCGCCCTCGCCGACGCGCTCGACGCGATCCTCTCCGACCGCTGCTATCGAAAGGCGCGCACATACACCGAGGCCCGCGCCGAAATCCTCCGCTGCTCAGGGACACAGTTCGACCCGCTCGTGGTCGCCGCATTTATATCTATCCCTGCCGAGAGATTCCAATGAGCAATCTTAAACATTCATTACTTCAACTTTTAATTACATTTTTATTCGTCGTTGCGTTCGCGGTGCTTTCGACGTGCGCCGTCGCCGCACAGACCGGCGTGTCGGGCTGGCGCTTTCCCGCTCAAGGCTGGGTCAACGAATTCGAGTCGTTCGATACCGACGGCGAGCCTTATCAATTTTACGACCTCGGCGACGGCTATCTGGCGCGCTTCACTGACTTTGATTTCGCGCTGCGCCCTTCTGCCGCTCGCGTCGAACTGCCGGCGTCGAAGTCCTCGAAATTAGTGGTCGCGCGGCGCGTGATTGCCCGGCTGTTTCTGCTCGACGAACCGCTTGAGTTCGATTCGCTCCCCTACACCAAATCAACGACCAACAAACGCCTCATCTATCACTTCACCGTGTCAGACCGCGAGTACGCAGTCCCCAGCGGCGGCTATGAGACGTTCAAGGTCTTCGCCGCGGTGGACGTGGAAGACGACCGCCGGCACGCGAATGTGGTGCTCACCTCGAACCACAAAGAACTCGGTGTCGCACCGATGGACGTACCTTGCCCGCCGGAACGCTAGACCTCGCCACACCTTCTCCAAATGACAATCAAAAACACTCAGCCGCAAACCGTGCGCGAGCACGACGCCGATGTTTCCCGCGAGTACGTCGAAAGCCGCGACCCGTTCACGATCCGCGACAACCGCACGCTCCAGCTTAACCTCGCACGGGCGCAGGCAAAGATTCGCTTGCAGTACGCCGAGCTTGAAGCTCTGAAAGCTAAAGACTCGAAGCCTGCCGTTTAAGTCTTACCTGCCACCCCTATCTCCGGCGAAGCTTGAAGCCATGCCAGCACCATCACTACTAAAAAAACAGCGTGAGTTTGTCTCGCAGTGTGTCGGCGAGGGTCTGGAAACCGACGAGATCAATAAGCGCGCCGCGAAGTTCAGGCCGCCGTTTCAAATCAGGCGTTCGTTGGCCGATTACTACCGAAAGAAAAACGGCGTGAAGATCGACGAGATCAAGGAAGCGGGCGAGATGGATGCTCTTTGCACCGGCTTGTCGATTCGTGAGTCGCGGGTCGCAATCCTTCAGGAAGTGACCAGCAAGTTACTGCTGATGGTGCGCGCGAGCGTGGACTTCGACGAACCGCAGTATCGGCAACTGCGCGGCTTGTTGGATGACATCGCCAAAGAGACTGGCGGACGAAAGTTGAACGTCGAGCACACCGGCAAAGACGGCGGCGACCTCGAATTAAACATCACCATCAATGGACCTCGAACTTCATCATAAGCAGGGCGTTGCGTTTCTCTCGAAAGCAACCGAAATCCTGTACGGCGGCGCCGCCGGCGGAGGCAAGTCGCACTTGATGCGCGTCGCGGCCCTCTGCTGGTGTGTCGCGGTGCCGGGTTTGCAGGTCTATCTGTTTCGCCGCACACGTCCCGAGCTGCTGAAGAATCACATGGAAGGTCCGACCGGCTTCCCCGCGCTCCTTGCGAAGTGGATACAGAGCAGGCTGGTCAAGATCAATTACTCCGAACTGACGATTGAGTTTAAGAACGGCTCGAAGATTTTCCTCTGCCACTGCCAATACAAAAAAGACCTCTCGAATTATCAGGGCACCGAGATTCATGTCCTGCTAATGGACGAGCTGACGCACTTCATCGAAGACATCTATCGCTTCCTGCGTGGCCGCGTGCGCCTCGGCGGTTTGAAAGTGCCAATCCAGTATCGCGGGATGTTTCCGCGCATCCTGTGCGGCAGCAATCCGGGGAGCATCGGCCATAACTGGGTCAAGCTGGCTTTCGTCGATGCCTGCCCGCCGATGCAAATACTCCAGATGCCGAAAGCCGAAGGCGGCATGTATCGACAATTCATCCCCGCGCTGCTCGAAGACAATCCGACCTTAAACGAAAACGATCCTGATTATGAATTGCGGCTTGAGGGCCTCGGGCATCCGGAGCTGGTGCGGGCGATGCGGCGCGGTGACTGGGACATCGTGGCCGGCGGCATGTTCGACGACCTGTGGAAGCGCGACACGCACGTCATCGAGCCGTTCGAGATACCGAAGAGCTGGCACGTTGATCGAAGTTTCGACTGGGGAAGCTCGAAGCCGTTCTCGGTGCTGTGGTGGGCGGAGACGGACGGCACCGAAGCGGTGATGGCTAACGACATCGTGCGCGGCTTTCCGAAGGGCACGATCTTCCTGATTAACGAGTGGTACGGGTGGAACGGACGCGCGAACGAGGGATTGAAGATGCTCGCCGTCGATGTCGCGAAGCGGATTAAAACAATCGACGACGAGTCTCGTTTCAAAGTCAAACCCGGCCCCGCCGACAACTCGATCTATGACGCGGAGAACGGTGTGAGCATCGCCGAAGACATGAGAAAGGCGGGCGTCGCGTGGACGCGCTCCGATAAATCGCCGGGCAGCCGCAAGACCGGATGGGAGCGCATCCGCCGGATGCTCAAAGCCTCAACCACACAGCCGATGGAAGAGCCGGGCCTCTTCGTCTTCAACACTTGCGTGCAGTGGATTCGCACCGTCCCGGTGCTGTCTCGCGACCAGAACCACAGCGACGATGTTGACACCCTGTCGGAAGATCACGCCGGCGATAGCTCCCGCTATCGATTAATGAACAGCAAACAATCAGTCAAATTCTTCTAAGAGGTATTCCCCGATGAGCAACTTCAAATCATTCACTCGCGCCGTCGCGTCATTCTTCAATCAGCCACCTGCACCGCACGCGCAGAAGTCACAAGGCTTCGCGCCTCAGTTGAGCCTGGCACCGCGCAACTTCAATTACAACCGCGTCAATGCCTTTGAGAACTCCGCGGTGACGGCGTGCCTCGCGTGGTCAACGCGCAACTTTCGCCAGGGCAAGCTTCAGCTCGTCCGTGAGCAGGAAGCGGGTCAGATCGAAGTGATCAAGGACTCAGCGGTGATGGAGTTGCTGAAGCGTCCGAACGGAAGCTATAGCGCGGGCACGATGTTCAACGGCGCATTGATCTCGTATCACCTCGAAGGCAACGCTTATCTGATTAAGACCAGAAACGCCCGCGGACGCGGCGTGCCCGTCGAACTCTTCTACGCGCCGCACTGGTGTATGCGCCCCGTGTGGCAGCCGGGGAGCTCGGTGTGGATCGACTATTACGAGTATGCGTATGAGGGCAAGCTGATGCGGTTTGCTCCCGAAGACGTGGTTCACCTCAAGAACGGCATCGACCCGTTCAATCCCCGCATGGGACGCGCGCCGCTCCGCAGCGCCCTCGCCGAAGTGTTCACCGACGACGAAGCGGCACGCTTCACCGCGGCGCTTCTGCGCAACATGGCGGTGCCGGGCCTCATCATCTCGCCCGACGGCGACAACGTGACGATTGAGCAGGAAGACGCCGACTCGCTCAAAGAGAAGTTCAAGCGACGGTTCGGCGGCGACAACCGCGGCGAGCCGTTCATCGCCGGGAAGCCGGTGAAGATTCAAACCATCGGCTTCTCGCCGGACGAACTCAATCTCGAAGCCGTGCGCAACATCCCCGAAGAGCGGATCGCGGCGGTGCTCGGTATCCCCGCGGTGGTCGTCGGACTCGGTAGCGGCATGGACGGCTCGACCTACAACAACCTGAAGAACTTCCAGCGCCAAGCGTTCGAGCAGCATATGGTGCCGACGTGGGAAGACTTCGCCGAAGAGTTGACCTCGCAGCTCCTCGCGGACTTCGACTCCGACGACGAACTGAAGTTTCGCTTCGACACGTCAGGTGTGCCGGCGCTGCGCGATGATGCCGATGCCGCACATGTCCGCGC
>JACDEG010000089.1:5784-15726 GCA_013816505.1 Pyrinomonadaceae bacterium
TGTCCGCGCACGTGAGGCGTTCAAGGTGGGAGGCATCACCCGTGCGGAGTTTCGCGCGATGGTCGGGCAGCCGGCGGATGCGACGCACGATAACTTCTTCATGTTCCCGGTCAACACGCGGATGATCGGTCGTGCTGAGGTGGCGAGTTCCGTGCGCGAGCGAGAGCCTGTGACACTGCAAGACGAGTAACCGCTCGCTCAACAACAACAAAGGCCCGCCCGGCTTCAGCACGAAGCTTGGCGGGCCTTTCGCTGTATAATCACTTGTCGAGGCACTCACCCGCCTCGCACTCATGCCCCTCTCATCTCACCAGTAACAACCTTTCCAGAGCAGTATCGGAGAAAAATAAAATGGCTGATGAGATTGAAAACAATACTGACGTGATGATCTTCGACGGCGGCGCGGTCAAGGCGCTCGACACAAACGGCAAAGTCGGCGGCTACCTGGTGCGATTTTCGAGCGCCAAGGACCCGGACATCACTAAGATGCGCGACTATTTCACGAAGAAGACAGACTTCGATCTAACCAACGGAAAGCAAACGACGATCTACTACGACCACGGCTGCGATCCCGTCTTGAAGAAACGTAAGCTCGGCACCGGCACGATGAAGCTCGATGAGGTCGGAGTCTGGTTGGAAGCGCAGCTTGAACTGAGGGACGAATACGAGAAAGCCGTCTTCGATCTGGTGAACAAGAAAAAACTTGGCTGGTCTTCGGGAGCAGTCAGCCACTTAGTTGAGCGTAAGCGGAGTAGCAACGGCACGCACGAAATCACCAACTGGCCGATTGCCGAAGGATCACTCACGCCGACGCCCGCCGAGCCGCGCGCCGACGCCGTCTCGCTCAAGTCGTACCAGGCGGAGCAGACCGATGCCGCGAAGGGTTTGTTTGCCGAAGCGCTCGCACTCAAAACTCCGCGCCTCTACGAATTGTGTGAGGTCTTCCAAAGCGTGGTCGGACAGTTGGAGATGGTCGCCTACTCGACAACGGGAAGCGGCATTGAAGTTGATCTTGGCAAACAGCTTGACGTGGCATTGGAGGAGTTTCAGGCGGCGGCACGGGCGAGCGCCAGGCGGACATTGAAGCTCGACACCAACGGTGATGCTTCAAAGTCGATTGACGGTTTAACAGAGAACCGTGCTACTTTGTCGGTGAGCCTGCCCCTGGCTCTCCATTCCAAAGCGGTTCGAGATGCTGCTGTTGGCCTAAACGAGCGACTAACCTCACTGCACGCTCAACGTCAACGCGAAGGCAAGAACCGCACACTCAATGACACACACACCGAGAGTCTCACCGCGATTGCGGGAGAACTCGAACAAGCCGCTAAGCTTGTTCGAGGGCTTTCTCTTGACGTGTCTGCACACGAGACGATGCGCCGCGCCCGCGTTAAATTTAACCGGGAAACAGCGCGCTCTTTAGGCGTGCGCTGATTCTCCCTCCGAGGAGAAGCATGGCGACCAAACTGCAAGAAACCCTCCTGAAGCTGCAAGCCACGCAGCTTCAGCAAACAGCAACTTTCAAAAAGTACGACGAGGCCCCTGCTGGGACGGACACCTCGGCTTTGGAAACCGAGATCGAGACGAACAACGGCGAGCTGAAGTCGTTGAACGACGAGATCGAGCGGCTGACGAAAATAGAAGAGATGCGGACGGCGGCGACGGATGCGTCGAAAGGTATCTCGCGCATAGGTCCCGGCGGTCTGCCGCAGCCCGGTGCGAATACCGGCGTCGCGACGGCACACGGCTATCAGTTCGACGCCGAGATCAAGTCGCTCGCGCGCGCGTCGCGGATCGGGTCGTTGAAGCACATCAAAGGCGACGACGCGGACGAGTGGGCGTACAAATTCGCGCGGTGGTTTCTTGGCTCGGTCGGCGGAATCACGAAACACGCGCAGTGGGCAACCGAACACGGCATCGAGATTAAGGCGCAGGTCGAGTCGATCAACACCGCCGGTGGGTTCCTCGTGCCGCCTGAGTTTTCCAGCCGCCTGATCGACCTCCGAGACGAGTACGGCATCTTCCGCCGCAACGCCTACGTCGAGCCGATGATGAGCGACACGAAAACGATTCCCCGTCGTCTCGGCGGCGTCCAGTTTTACTTTGTCGGCGAGGGGCAGACCGGCACCGAAAGCCAGATGTCGGGAGACCTGGTCTCTCTCGTGGCGAAAAAGATTATGGCGATTGTGCCCCGTTCGTCTGAGGTGGACGAGGATGCGCTCGTCAATCTGGGCGACACACTCGCCGGCGAACTCGGCACCGCCGCTGCGGAGAAAGAAGATTTGTGCGGCTTCAACGCCGACGGTACGAGCGGCTACGGCGGGATCGTCGGCCTGCGTCCGAAGCTGAAGAACTTGTCGGCGACGCGCGCCAATATCGCCGGCCTGGTGGTCGCTTCCGGCAATCTGTGGAGCGAGATTGTCTTGCGCGATCTGACGGCGGTCAAAGGGCGGCTGCCCGCTTACGCCTATCGGCGCGGAACTCCGAAGTGGTTTACCTCGCAAAGCTTCTGGGCGAATGTGATGGAGCCTTTGGCGTTGGCCGCCGGAGGCGTGACCGCCGCCGAGATTGCGCGCGGCACGGAAGAACGGTTCCTCGGCTACCCGGTCGAGAAGACGGAGGTCTTCCCGCACGTGGAGGCGAACGACGACATCCCGTTGCTGTTCGGCGACCTGAAGCTCTCGTCAACGCTCGGCGACCGCCGGCAGATGACCTTGAAAATCTCCGACGAGTACAAGTTCGCCGAAGACCTCATCACGATCCGGGCGACCGCGCGCTTCGACATCAACAATCACGATGTCGGGAACGCCGATGCGACCGCAGCGAATCGCGTCGCCGGGCCGGTCGTCGGACTCATAACTGCCGCGTCCTGAGCGGCGATGAAAACAATCGCTTCAATCGTGTGGGCATTCAGTGAGTGGTCGGGCATCGGACTCGGCAGATTCGCTCCCTATGTGTTTCACAAGAAGATTGGCTGTCACTACAGGAGAATCAAATGATTCAAACTCAAGCCTTCAAGATCGTGCCGCTGACACCGCCCGCGGCGATTATTGATAACGCATCACTCGCCACGGCGGAGATCGACACGGCGGGCTTCAGCTACTGCGACGTGTACGTGTGGCTCGCGGCGACGGACATCGCCATCACCGCGCTCAAGGTGCAGGAGTCGGACGTGTCGGGCAGTGGGATGGTTGACATCACCGGCTTAGTCTTCGGTGCCACAGGCGCTCCGGCGCTCCCCTCGGCGACCGACGATAACAAGCTTTATGGCTTCCACATCGACTGCCGCGGTGGACGCAAACGTTTCCTCGATCTCGTCGCGACCGTCGGCGATGGCACCGTCGGCGCATTCGTGGCCGCGTTTGCCATCTTGTCGCGCGCGGCGGAAGCACCGAACACGGCGGCGGAGCGGGGCTTGGCGGCGGAGTTGTTCGTCTGATGAAGGTCACGCTGCTCAAGCAATACGGGCTGCTGCCGGCGGGGTCGGAGATGGATGTCAACGAATCCGTCGGCGAGCAGTTGATCCGGCGCAAGTACGCTCGTCCGACTGACGAGCCGGCTTTGGAGACGAAGGTGGTGCGCACGCCTGCCAAAACTCTAGCGCGGTCGAAGAAGTAATCAATGGCGGACTACTGCACACTTCGGGAATTGGTCGGCGCACCCGTTGAAGGCGCACTCCCAGGCGTAACCGGCTACCTGCCCGACGTGTCAACCGATGAGGACAAAGCGAAGCTCGCCGCTGTCATCACGCGCTCGTCGCGACGGATCGATGATTACGTCACCGACGGCGCGGTCGAGAATTACTTCGCGCCCAGTCCCGAAGTGCCCACGCAGCGCATCATTCGCGGAGATGGTAACTCGTACCTGTCGCTCCCTGAGTTCGTCACGGGAAGCGTCACGACTGTCACCGCGCCCGCCGGCTTCACCGTTCACG
Organism: Pyrinomonadaceae bacterium; assembly: GCA_013816505.1. Taxonomy (GTDB): domain Bacteria; phylum Acidobacteriota; class Blastocatellia; order Pyrinomonadales; family Pyrinomonadaceae; genus JACDEG01. Next base: position 9,716 of record JACDEG010000089.1, read on the forward strand.
AGTACGACGAAGTATCCGGTCGCTTGATTATCAAAAACTCCGCCGGCGCGCTCACGCGCTACCGCGTGTGGGTCGACGGCGTGCCCTACACCGTGACGGCGCGCTACGGGTTCGCGGCGACGCCCGGCGCGATCACCGAGGCGTGTTTGATGATCGTCGTCAGAACGTATCGCTCTTCGGACGAAGCCTTCAGCGGTGTCATCGGCAACATCAACCGCGACAACCAGATCATCGAGCGGGCGTTGCCGGCGGCGGCGCAGGAGATGCTCGATGTGTACCGGCGGAAGTACCGCTCGCGGAGGTTCGCGTTCGCATAACGAAAGGAGTTTGGAGCTCATGGCTTTGAGAATGAAGATGCGCGCTCATAGCGTGCAGAGTGAAAACAATCAGGAGTCGATCAACCTCGGCGCTGTTTATTCAGGAGACCCGGAGGATGTGAATCATCATTGGTCACTGATGACGCCGAGCGCAACACTCATGGCGACGATTAACAACCCGCAGGCGTTCGGGCAGATCGAACAGGGCAAAGAATACTTTGTCGATATAACGCCGGTCGATATAACGCCGGTTGAAGGATGAACCTCTCTTTCAAATTTCAGCCCCCCTCATTCAAAGACGCGGAAGGAATCTTCGCCGAGGAGTTGAGTTCCGCGCTCGACACTCTTGGTAAAAAACTCGAAGCACGTGTCCGCGCCAAGATGCGCGAAGACACCGGAAAGGAAAAACGAAATGTTAAATCGAAGGTCGGTGGTTCTCGTCGGTCTCCTGTGCTTACTGTCTCTGGCGATACCCCTCAAACCCTTGTTGACGAGTACGGCAGACGCGCGGGCGCAAGACCTCCCCCCAGTGGCCCGGGGAGCCTCCTCTACAAATGGGTGGGTCGTAAAGGAATGGTCGGTGCCAGCGACCTCAAGAACCGAAAGCGCACGTCACGATACGAGCGCCGCACCGTTGACCGTCAGACTGGCCGGCGTCGCACCTCCGCTCAATCAGCGGCGAAGCGCCAAGCGACAATCGCCTTTCTCGTCGCGCGCAAGATCGCCCGCACCGGTATCCCGGCACGCAAGCCTTTCGAGCGCACGTTTGATGAATCACAAGTGTTGATTCAGGCGACGATTGACGGTGCGGTCAGTCGTGCGGTGCGAAGGATAAACTCGACATGAGCGCGCTGCCGAGTGATCCGGTCGCACGTGAAGCGGCGATTAGAGAAAGCGTCCGTGCTCGCTGGGCGGGCTTGCCTGACAGCGGCGTGGTGCATGGCCGCGAGCGCGACGCCGACTCACTCGCCGAGTACCTGCGCTTGTTTTCGATCAAGGACGCGGCGAACGGCAATAAGACGGTGATCCGCGGCGCGATGGTGAAGTTGGTTCGCCCGGAGCCGCTGACAGAGGATGCGACCGGGCACTGTATGCCCTTGCGTTACGTCTACGCGATTGAAGTGATCTATCAATTCGAGGACACGCGCAAAGACGGCACCAACTCGACTGATAGCTTCAACGCGCTTCTGATTCGCGGCTTTGAGGCGTTCAAAGACGACGCGGTACTCGGCTTTCAGAATCTTTCGAACAAACCTGTGGCGCCGACACAGGACGCCGAGGTCGTCGACTTCGATCAAGTGCGCTGCCACGTGACGGCTTTAGAACTTCAGTGTGAGGTACACGATTAAATGACGACTAAGAAAAAAGAGGTCGAGCCGGAAGGCCCGCCGCCGAATATAAAATTTGTTGGGAAAGATTTTGAGCAGTACGGCAAGACGATTCCTGCTGAAGCTCTGCGCAAGATCAACCACGGCGAGCGCACGCTTATGTTGCCCGGCGAAGGACAGAAGGCTAACACCGAGGCACAAGCGAAGGGCTTCTACCACGAGGACGCGGTGGAGATCGTGCGCCTCTACCCGGCGCAGTACAAGCTGCTGACCGAGAAGGGAAATTGATATGGCAGGTTTTAAGCAGAGTCGTTTGGTAGCTGCGTATTCTCCACTGTGGAAGCGACAGGCCGACTTCGACACGCCGATGAACGTCGCCGACCTGACCGCCGCGATGCCATTGCTCAATCGGCGCTGGCCGGGCACGACGCTGACGCTTGAGGACGTTAGGGGTTGCACTGGCCGGCACCTCGTTGATCGAATTCTCACCTCGCGCGTGATGAACTGGAGCTTAGAGTTCAACGTCTCGGCGCTGTTGCTCGCGGGCGCAAGCGCGCTGCTCTACGGTGTGGCCGCTGCGCCGACGGGGACGCCCGCCAACGAAGTGCAGACGATCACGGTGACAGCCACCAGCGGCACGTTCACGATCACCTTCACTTTCGAGGGACTGACCGCCACCACGCCGGCGCTTGCCTGGAACGCGACGCTCAGTCAGGTGCTGGCCGCACTCGAAGCGCTGCGGAGTATCAAACCAGGCAACGTGACCGCGACGGGGACGCTTGCCGCGGGGCTGGCAATCACCTTCGCCGGCGACCTGTCGAACGCGAACGTTCCCGCTCTCGTGCTTGGCACGGGCGCGTTGACCGGCGGCACCGCAACCATTGAGACCACGACGCCGGGCGCGCAGCGCTCGCACGCGATCACGCGCCTGATCACCGACCAGGGGCCGGCGATCACCGTCGTGGTGGGTTTCGAGGGGCAGCCTGAGACCTACGTGCTCTACAAATCAATCGTCGCCGCCGACCTCAGAGCGACCGCCGCCCGGCGCTCAATCGTCACCGCCGCGCTCGGTGTGCGAGGGAGCGCGAACGTTCAGCTTGTGCCGTCGTTCCCGATGCCCCCTTGCGCCGCACAGGAGGTCATCAGAGCGTCGCAGTGTCGCGCCATCGTCGACGGCGTGACGTACACCGACCTGGTGAAGATGGAATACAACTCGTCGAACGGAATTCTCGACGGTGACGATGCGTTTCCTTTCGACTCCGCGGACGTGTCACGCCTCGAAGTCGGCGAGCAGTGGCAGCCGGCGTATGGACTCGATTTGTATGGCTCCAACGCAGATGCGCTGTTCATTGCGGGCAAGGCGCTTCAGAAGAAAGCGGCGAGCCTGGTCTTCGGCCCGCCCGGTAATCGCGTAACGTTCTCCGCGCCCTCCGCGCAACTCCAGCTTTCGGCAGATGAGTTGGGCTTCGGCGGCCAGGCCAACCGCTCGACGATTCCCCTGACTATGACGCCGCTCGAAGTCGCAGGCGTGGTGCCTGACAGTGTGATTGCGAACATCGCGCAGGCGACCGCGCTGCTCACGGCGTCGGTTTAACTTGGACGCTCTTGGACGGTGAAGGGGTCGGGCGATGCCGGTCACACGCGAGAACGTCGACGAAGTTTTCTCTTATCACGCGCCCGATGACGAACAGCGCGCGACGCTCAACGTGGTGCGCGTCTATGCGAAGCAACTGGCTAACAAGATTATTGAGGAAGTGCCCGAGTGCGCCGACCAACAGGCCGCACTCCGGCATCTGCGCCAATGTGTCGCGACGGCCAACGCCGCGATCATGCTGAAAGGAAAAGTCTGATGCCCTTCTCGCCAACCGCATACGAACCGTTTCTGCGTTACGCCGTCCAGCACGAGGACTATCCCGGCGAGGATTTTGTCTTCGTGCTGGTTAAGGAGATGCCGCACGCCGCGGCAGAGGAAGATCAAAAGTACGTTGGCTTGACGGACGCCGAACGCAAAGAAGAGAAGCGCGAGCAACTTATCAAAGTCGTCGGTATGTTGAGTGTCGAAGACCCGACTAATTTTCTCGACTTTCCGCGGGACGCTCGTCCGCTCCACGAGAGGATGCTTGAATACTATCGCTCGCTTCCGAGTTCAGGATTGAAAGAGGTCTTCTCCGACCTCTGCGGTTCGGCGTGGCTCAATGCGAAATTGCGGCGGAAGCCACAGGTGTACCTTCGGCCTGCTGAAAATAACAGCGCTGAACGTAATGGGGATGGACCGGCAGCGGTCGGAGATCAACCCGGCGTTTGACGAGTGCCCCGTGGTTTGTGAGCGCGACCGAAAGCCGCTCAACGATTTTTGCCAACAATGCGAAGTCCGACCGCTGTGGGAAGAGTTCGAGCAGGGCGCGCGAGAAGACCTCGATGATTACTACCGGGAGCAGGAAGCGGAAAGCCGCGAGTGGTCGTTTGAAACATTGCTCACCGACGTGCGGCGCTTGCAGCGGATCGACGCGACGCTCGACGGCAAAGGCTATCCGACTCGATGTAGTGAGCTGGTCGCGCAGAGTTTAGACGTGGTGCGATTCGCGCGCGGACGCGAGGAGCGCGAGCGCGATTGGGAAGCGTGGCGAAAGCGACGAGACGAGGAACGCAATGGCTGAACGCACTGCCAGGTTTTCCATCGAAGGCGAGTCGGTCAACGCCGTCGAAGCGTTTCGTCGCCTCGAGCGCGAGGGGCTTTCGCTTCAGCGCAGCTTCAACTCGATCACCGCGAAGAATCTCGGCACGGATGTCGCGACGCACGCCGGGCGGTCGGGTGCGGCCATCGGTGCCTTACAGAAACAGCTCTTCTCCCTCCAGCGCGAACTCTCACAGCCCGTCGAAGCGTCCCGTTTCAAAGTCATCACCCGCGAGATCGATGCGGCGTCGAATCGTCTCAAATTCTTTCGCGATCAGAACGTCAGGGTGCAGTCAGAGCTTGCGTCACGCGGCGGCGCCGGAGCTGGGCGTGGTGGAGAGTTCGCGTCGGGTCTCGGCGGAGGCTTCGGTCTACCGCTCGGCGCGGGTGCGGTCGGGGCCGCGGTCGGGATCGGCGCGGCGGCGGCGTTCAAAGCCAGCTATGACGCCGGGAGAGAACTCGAACGCTCGAATCGTTTGATCGGCGCGTCGGCGAAAGAGGCAGGGATCGCTTACGACGTGCTGACGGCGAAGGCCGCTGCCTTCTCTCGCTTAACCGCCGTCTCGCGTGCCGAGGGGACGGAGACGTTCGCGCAACTGACGCGGCTCGCGCAAGTGGCGGGCAAGACCGACCAACTCGACAAGATCGCGAAAGGATTCGCCGACCTCGGCGCGGCGCGCGGCATCAAGGGCGCGGAACTGGCGACACTCGCGCAGCAAATTCTGAGCGGTCAGGACGAAGGTCTGAACAGGCTGGGCTTGCCCGACCCGTCGAAGCTCTACGCCGAATACGCAAAGGGCATCGGGCGGACGGCGGAAAGTCTGACGCAGGCGGAGAAGGCGACGGCGGCGCTCGACGCGGTGATGCGCAAGGCCGCGATTTTCAACGGCGCGGCGGAGCGGCAACTCCAAACCGGCGCGGGGCAGATCGATGCTTTCACGGCGTCAATTAAAAACCTCGCGGGTGAAGTCGGTCAGGCCGCTATCGCCGACCTCGGCGGATTGCTAGGCGCGCTACGTAACGACGGGGAACTCAAGACATACGCGCTCGCGGCGGCGAGCGTGGCGGAGTACGCGGGTGGGATCAAGGGTCTAAGCATCGTCGCAAAATCTTATCTCGGCGAGACGAACGCGGAGATTCTCAAACAAGAAGAGTACTGGCGGCGTGTCCACGCGGCGGCGCTCGATGTCCAGCGAACTTTCGACGGTTACAAAAAGGCCTCCGAAGAGAACCAAGCATTTCTCGCGAACGACCGGAAGGGTGTGCCCGTCTACCGTGACCCGCTCGGAGCCAACGTCGACCTCTCGAAGCTGTCGACGGAAGAGTCTGCCTTCCGCGCGAAGTTCCTCGCCGACCGCGAAGCCGATCTGAAAGCTGAAGAGCAGAAGCGCAAACAACAGATCGAAGGATTCCGCACCGCTGGCGCCGCCGCCAAATCTTTCCTCTCCGACATCTCGCAGCGCGCAGACCGTGACAACCCGTTCGTCGCGCTCTTTCAAAAGTCAGACACCGCCGTCGAGCGCGCCAGGAAATCCTTCGGTGCGTTCGGCGACGACTTCGCGCTTCAGATGGCACGCATCGAGCAGGAGTCGATCAAGGTCGAGCTGGCGACCGCGAGGTTTCAATCACTTAGCTCCGCGATGAAGCTTTCGCAGGAGGCGCGTCGGCTAGAAGCGAGTGCCGGGGTGGGAC
>JACDEG010000530.1 GCA_013816505.1 Pyrinomonadaceae bacterium
GATGATTGCGGTTGATGGACGCGTCGGTTTCATCACCGGCCTATGCGTAGGGCGCATGTGGGTCGGCGAACCGAGTAAGAGGATTGACCCGTGGCGCGACACCGGCGTCGAGGTGCGCGGCCCGGCGGTCGACGACATCGAGGCGGCGTTCGCGCAGGTCTGGGCAATGATCGGCTCGCCGATTCCCGAACATGAGTTAATCAATCGTGACACATTCGAACCACCAGGCGACACTGCGCTGCGGGTCGTGGCGAGCGTCCCGGCGACGGCCGGCATGTTTCGCCTCGATCATCTCGTCGCGGCTCTCGCGCGACAGAGGTTGTGGCTGACGGATGCTTACTACGCCGCGACGACGCCCTTCGTCCAAGCCCTGCGCGCGGCGGCGCGGGACGGGGTCGACGTGCGTCTGCTGGTGCCTAACGGGACGGACATTCCGATACTTAGACCATTGTCGAGGGCGGGCTATCGACCGCTGCTGGAAGCCGGGGTCAGAGTCTTCGAGTGGAACGGAACGATGCTGCACGCGAAGACGGCGGTCGCCGACGGACGTTGGGCGCGCGTCGGTTCGACCAACCTCAACATCGCGAGTTGGCTCGGCAACTGCGAGTTGGATGCGGTGGTCGAAGATGTTCCTTTCGCGCTGGCGATGGAAGAGATGTATATTCAGGATTTGACGAACGCGACGGAAATCGTCCTCGACACGAGGCACAAATTGCGTGCACCGGGCGAGCCACGTCACACGCATCCGGTGTTAACGAGCGGCAGCGGTAGCGTCGGGCGCGCGGCGGCTGGAGCGATTCGCATCGGCAACGCCATCGGCGCGGCGTTCACTAATCGGCGCGTGCTGGAGCCGGTCGAAGCCAATATCATGATTACAACCGGCACGGTGCTGCTGGTGGCGGCCCTCCTCTTCGCGTTTTTCCCTCGCCTGCTGGTGTATCCGCTCGTCGTCATCTTTGTGTGGGTCGCGGTCGCGCTTCTTTACAGAGGCTTCAAAATGCGCCGCGAGGGTAGACGACAAATAGATTCACAATCAGCGCCAGCTGCTTCACGCCAGACCGCTGAGGTTGACCACGAGGTCGAGTCGAAACGAGAATGAAGCGGGCGCTATTGAACACATGATGTCCGCAAGCGGACGGTGATAAGGTAACCAAGCCGTCCGAGCAAACTATCGTCATTTGCATCATGACCCTTGAGACACTGACCATGCCGGATAACCTATACCTTCTTTTCTGCGGGACTCTCTTAATCGTGTTGATGGTGTGCGTCGTCGAAGCGGCAAACGTACAACAGCCGGGATTCAACTACGACGAATCCAAAGTACCGCCGTACACTCTCCCCGACCCGCTCACACTCTCGGATGGTGCGAAGGTCAGAGACGTTCGAACCTGGCGGCAAAAGCGTCGCCCGGAAATCATCAGGCTCTTTGAGCAACACGTTTATGGCAAACTGCCGGGAAGATCCGCAGGGTTGCGCTTCGAGACGAAATCCGTTGACAAAAAAGCACTCGATGGAAAGGCGACTCGTAAAGAAGTCACCGTCTATTTCACCGGCAAGAGCGACGGCCCGAAGATTGACATCCTGATCTATCTGCCGAATGACCAGTCTAAGCCTCTGCCTTTGTTCGTCGGGATGAACTTTTTCGGCAATCAATCGATTCACAAAGACCCCGGAATTTCGCTGACCAAAGCGTGGGTGCAAAACTCGAAGGAGATGGGCGTAGTCGATAACCGTGCGACCGAAAGTTCACGAGGTGCGCACGCCGCACGTTGGCAAGTCGAGCGCGTCATCGAACGTGGTTACGCCCTGGCGACCATCTACTACGGCGACCTTGACCCGGACTTTGACGACAATTTTAAGAACGGTGTACATCCGTTGTTCTACAAAGAAGGTCAGACGAAACCTGCGCCGGACGAGTGGGGCGCAATTGGTGCGTGGGCGTGGGGACTGAGCCGGGCGATGGATTATTTCGAGACCGACCGGGAGATTGACAGTAAGCGCGTTGCAGTGACGGGTCATTCGCGACTCGGTAAAGCGGCGCTGTGGGCCGGCGCGCTCGACGAACGTTTCGCGCTGGTCATCTCGAACGAGTCGGGCGAAGGCGGCGCGGCGCTCGCGCGCAGAAGGTTCGGCGAAACAACTGAGCGCATTAACACCAACTTTCCACATTGGTTCTCCACCAACTTCAAGCAGTACAACAGACGCGAGGACGAGCTGCCGGTCGACCAACACATGCTGATCGCGTTGATCGCGCCGCGTCCGGTCTATGTGGCGAGCGCGGCGGAGGATTTATGGGCGGATCCGCGCGGCGAGTTTCTCGGGGCTAAGCATGCCGCTCCCGTCTACCTCTTACTTAATACCGACGGGATGACGGCGGATCAAATGCCCGGCATCAGTCAGCCGATTATGAGCACCATCGGCTATCACATCCGACCGGGCAAACATGATGTCACGGCTTACGATTGGGAACAGTTCATCACTTTCGCGGACCTTCACATGAAGAACCGGAAGCGGTAGTTTCGGCTTTTATTACCTGCGGGCAGATGACAGCAGTTGAGACAGGCGCGTCAGTTCGACGCAAACTTCCATGCCGCGGAGGTTTCACAAGGTCGTCTCCTGATTTATTATCGCGCTCAGCGAGTTTAATGTATCGTTCACGTCGTTCGGGGTATGACGTAACAGATGACTCCGGCTTAATTTGATTAACATCGCTCTGAACTGACTTCAACAGTACGCGACTAACTTTCTACTTCGTAATACTTCAATCAATCGAAAGGCGGGCTTCAATGGCAGACGAAAAAGACAAAGCCAAAGATAAAAAGAAACGAGAGACGCTGCGAGATCAGGCTGAGGAGTTAGGTGGTACCGTTGTTAATAGCGGCGGCAATATGGGAGCCGGAAAATCGGGCGAGATAGTGTTGGGCGGTACAGAGCCGGTCACTGACGACGAGCCGGGCGAGGATGAGCAGAAAGGTTGAGCGTGGGGCGTTACCCTTAGCAGTCAATACTTAATCCAAACTTTCAATCGATTGTCGCACCGCAGTGTCTAATGCGCGGCGGAATCTTGCATGAGCGACGCTCATTAGGGCAATAATATAGTTGACGCACCAAGACTTCAAGGGTATATTGCGTAACTTGGAGGAAATGCTATGTCCGATGAGAGTGTCGGCCCTTTTCTAAGTGCCGCTTTTTTCTGCGAGAAACTTTTAGATGAGAAAGATGGGACGTTAAGTGCCATCAGAATAGTAGACCAACTAACTCTAGTACCCTCTGAGATTCCCTTGCCAGAAGATAAGCCGTCTACCTTTCCAATAAATATATTAGTTAAATTTTCTTCATATGGAGTAGGGGGGACGCGAGAGCTTGCCTTGATGATTAAAAATCCCGCTGGAAAAGAAATCGAACTAATCAAACACCCGATTATATTTCAGCCGGAATTTTCCGGCTTTAACTTTAAGTTGGCCTTGAATATAGGACTTAAAGACGCGGGGGTGTATTGGTTGAGCGCGTTATTAGATACTCAACTATTTACACAAATACCTCTAACGGTGGTTTTCCAGCCAAAGGCAGGCGAATCGTCGGAGACGAGCTAAATCTTAACCTTATTCTTGTAGTTGTTTCTACATCTATGTCTACCGATTTATTGTTAAGAATTTCAGACAATTCGCGGCGCAAAGCCCTATCGCTAAGATGCCCATCAGAATACTCAGAAAGCCGGAGTTCAATTTCGTTGACTAAGTGTTGAGCAATCTCAGAACTATCACGGTGCATATTCCATGAGGTCGCTACAAGCCAGTCCTCGAAGTCGTCTAGGGACTCGCTACCGGCAAGATAACTAGCAAGATGTTCTCGGATTTGGGCTTCGCTAATCATGGCTAACCATTTTACACCACCTACGCGCATTTCAAAATGGGAAATGCGTAGGATGTTTAATGAAGGCCGATTCTGGGAGCGAACCCAAGCCGGCGACCTTACGGCTGTCCTCAAATCACAGCGCACCCCGCAAGAGGTTGATGATGCTACTATCCCGAAAGGTAGCGTCAGCCAAGAGGTGAGGTACTACGACCAAGACGGCAATGAAGTTGCTCGCGTGCATCAATACGTTAAACCCGACGGGACTTTAGACGGGCAAGGCAGACCTGACCCGAAGCGACTATCCGTTAACGGCGTCCTATACCGAATAACAAAAGGGGAAGATTAAATGAGTACGACAAAAGAGAAAACGAAATCAGATGAGTTCACGCGTTTCGAGCAAACGTTACGTAACTTAATGGCCGTCCCAAAAAGCGAACTGGACAAGGAAAAGGCGAAGTATGAACGCCAAAGGGAGAAAGAAGGTAAAAGGAAAAGGCCAGTGCAATGACTTGTAATAGACAGTATTTGACCTGGCAGTCAGGAAGTTTTGAGTCATGACCCATCTGACAGATCAATCGTGCGAC
>JACDEG010000531.1 GCA_013816505.1 Pyrinomonadaceae bacterium
ATTCCTGACACTCGACGAGACGCGGCGGCTCTTCGAGGAGATCACCGACAAGCGGGATAAGGCTATTTTTCTTCTCGCCTATCGTCACGGCCTTAGAGCAAGCGAGATCGGGATGCTTCGGGTAAGTGACCTCGACCTAAAGCGGCTCAGGATAATGATTCATCGGCTCAAGGGTTCGCTTGCCGGTGAGCATCCGTTACAGCCGGACGAGGCGCGGGCGATAAAGGCGTGGCTCAAGCATCGCGGAACGGACTCGCCAATTCTCTTCCCTTCCCGTCGCGGCTTACCCATCAGCCGCCAGATGCTTGATGTGTTGATGAAGGAGTACGCGGAGCTTGCGGCGCTCCCGGATGAGAAGCGGCACTTTCACGTTCTCAAACATTCAATCGCCACTCACCTACTTGACGCCGGCGCTGATCTCCGCTTTCTGGCTAGGGCACAGTAACATTCAGAACACGGTGATCTATACGGCGCTCATCTCTACCAGCCGGGAGGCAAAAGCGCGGCAGTATTTTTGAAGCTGCCACGCCTCTAATGACATAGGAGTTACGCAGTTGGGACAGGTCACATTGAAAACAAGGGGCTTATAGCGACGGCTACTACCTGTAAGCAATTGAAAGTTCGTTCAACTGCGTAACTCCTAAGTAAGGTGTGGAAAGTTCGCGCCCCTTTTGTAACGTCATGTAACGTCGAAAGTCACAAACTCTCACCTTTTATGCTGATGAAAAAGAGCCCCGAACATTTCAAACTCTACTTAGACAGTCCGATAATCTTTTCTTATGTCCCAAATTTCTCCCAAATTAGCTTGGGATTGCCCGCTTACGGTACGGCCAAATGTTGACGCGCCCCCGGAACCAGGCACATAATCCCGCCCTCGATTCTGCCACCGGCTGAAACGGCTTTCCACGGTTTTCGGCTTTCTACAACAAACCCCCGCGCCGCACGCTCCATCGCTCGCGCCTTCACCACAATCAGGAGATAAGAAATGAAGAAAATCCTTGCCCTCGTCGCGCTGGTAGTCGCGGCATCGCCGCTCGCCTTCGGTCAGACGCCGCAGAGTCAATCAGGTCAAGCTACCTCGACCGCAGATAGGGAGAAGATGCTGATTGAAATCGAAAAGAAATCTTGGGAGCCGCTAAAGAATAAGCAGGTAGAGGAAGCTAGAAAACTTGCAGCTCCTGGATACAGGGCGATTTACTACGGCCAGATTAAGGATGCAGAGGAGACTTACAAAGACATCAACGATATTGATATGAAGAGTATTTCGTTTTCTGATTGGAAGGTTACCTTCCCGGTAAAAGACACCGCCATCATCACGTATAAGTACGACGGTAAGGGAAGTTACAAAGGTGAGGACACATCGGGCCAAAATGTCGCTACTTCAGTGTGGGTGAATATAGGGGGAGAATGGAAACAGGCGGTTTACGCTGAATCGAGAGTGGAGCAAGGTCAATCCAACCAAGCTACGCCGCAACAACCGACAGAGAAAAAGCCGTAAGCTCTTGATAGATGCAGAAGGTCGGCCCCGGCAGTCCCATCACAGACGCGTGAGGTCGGGGCATGACTCCCATTTTCAACTCCCTTGTGGTTACGCGTTCGAGCACCCTGCATCAACTTGTAACAATGCGGAGTTTCGACTACTCATCTTGCAAGCAAGTAATCCTTAATTCGGGCGAACTTTAGGCCATAAAGAACGAAATCAGACCCACAGAACTGAATAGGGCGAATCTGACGCGCCTCTTGCGGTGACGTATAATCACACAGCAATTCTCGGTTAAGAGAGTACGTTCAGCCATGAAGTGAATCGGCGCACACTAAAACCATGTTGCCTGACAGCAGGCAATTGTTCTTTTGATAGGCCTTCACTTTTTCAGTTCTATTGCTCCCTGCTTGTTCTGTGGTTGGGTCGGCTTGTTGGGCTGCTTTTAGGTGGACTCCAGCCTGAGTCTTACTCCATTACGGCGGCAACGCGGCTTCGTCGTCGAGGATGTACGCCAACATCTGTTGCCAACTTTCCCACATCACGAAATTCACCATCGTTCTCAGCACGTTCCACATTTCTTCGCGCCGACTGATCACTTGCCGGCATTGCTGAAACAGACGGTCGCCTTTGGACAAGATCAGGTGCGTGATGTAGGCCAAGAGATTCAGATAATAAAAGACCGCGCTCAGGTTCTTCTTTCCGTGTCCGTAGTTGTGCGTCAAATGATAGCCGTGATTCTTCTGCACATTGAACTGCTCGTTCTCGATCTTCCACTTCGCTCGCCCGATCCCGACTAGCTCCGAAACATTCTTTGCCGTCACTGCCACATCCGTCACCCATGAGTTGTGATATATCTGCTTGCCTTCTTTATCCCGCTCCCACACTTCGACAAACGTCACTCGCAATTCCCCATCCGCGCGCAGTGGAACTTCGCGCGCGATCCTCGCTTCATAACTCTTGCGCTGGCAGGCTGGGCCAACGCTCCACGAAACATGCTCAGTCGCTTTCATTGCTTCCAACTCTTCAACCCATTCAAACAACTCCTTGTGGGACGAGGGCTTCGCGACTATCACATAATGTATTCGTCGTCGCGCACATTCTTCGATGAACGGAACATGCGAATACAAGTCATCTCCCGTCATTATTAAATTCAAATGACAGTGCTGGCGGCGCACGCGCTGGACCAAGCGCTTGCTGCCATTCAACTCACAGTCTTGTTTCTCGCTTCCGTCTTGTGGACAACACATCTCGGCATCCATCGGCAACACCCGATGACTCCCAGCCTTGACCAATGTCCCGGCGACGACCGTGTGCCGATAATGCAGTTCGCCGCTGTTGTCTTTTCTGACCAAACACTGCGCGCACCTGATCGTCTCGCTACTGAAGTAATCTGTCCCGTCCAGCGCCAGCACATAGTAGCTGCCGGCACACGCGCCATCACTGATCTCATTAACCCAATCCTTCGTCCATCCACAGCGTCTCATCTTCTCGAACAACACGGCGATCAGCACGCGCACGCTCTCAGGCTCTGCTTCATCCAATCTTTCACGCATCTGCGAATCTTTGGGAACCCCATCAACTCCAAACATCGTTTGCAAGTTGCAGCGCCCCTTCTTCCGCAACAGCCGCTCTTGAAACTGCAACAGCGACGGCTCTTGGAAAAAGAACATCGCAAATCCGCTCAGCAAAATGTCGCTCAAGAGATAATCGGCGCGTTGATTGTCGCTCTTCTCATCCAAGCCTCTGAAATGCTTTCGCAACAACCCGACGACTGCCTCGAAGGTCAAACTCTGATTAGGTCTCATGCCGACAGCATAATCAAACGCAATAACTCCGTCTCGCTTTTGGCTATTTCATTGGGCTTTTTTGATTGTCGAGAATTGCTGGTCTCGCCGGGTTCGGTGTCGCTGTAAGCGGATATGAGCCACAGCATCTCGTCTTTCGTCGCGGACGCGAAGCCGATCTCTCTGTTCGGCAGCTCTTTGCGCAGCCGGTTGTAATCCGCCTCGAAGGCTTTGTCCTTGAAGTAGAGACGCTGGCGGTCGTCGGTGTAGGAAGTGAAGATGAGTTCGTCGGTCACGTCGGAGAAGAACACGCCGCCGAGGTCAACGCTCTTGAGCGGGTCTGCTTCGACGATCTCTTCCTTGCCGCCCTCCGGGTCGAAGAGCGTGAGCCGGACCAGGTCGGCGTCCGCACCCTTGTTGCTCCTGATGAAGACCCGGCGGTCGTCTTTGTGGAAGCGGACCGGGTTACAGGTCTCGAAGACGTTACACGAGTAAATCTTGGCGAAGCCGTTCGCATCAATGCGCAAAACTTCCGTGTCGCCGTTCGGCAGCGAGCGGGTGGCGAGCCGCAGGCGGTCTTTGTTGTCGAAGACCCAGCCGGTCAGCCGCTCGGTGTTCTGCCGCAGCAGCGTGCGCTCGCCGGTCGAGATTTTGACTCTGTAGAGGTCGTGCCACGCCCGGTCGCGGTCGTTCAGCCCGACGTAGATCACGTCCGGCTCCGACTCCGGGACGGCGTAGATGAATGTGCGCACCTTCTGCGCGTTCGTCAGGTTACGCGCCGCCGGGGCGTCGGCACTGGTTGCCGGGGTCGCCGCCGGATCAACGGCATAGACGTTGAAGTTTTCGTCGCCGCCGTTGTCCTTGACGAAGAGTATGAACTTGCCGTCGCGCGACCAGAAGAAGTTCGGGACGGGGCGGCGCGTCTCGCTCGTGACGAGGCGGGCGCGCTCGAATGGCTCGTCGGCGCGCTTGACCCAGATGTTCATCGTGTCCTTGTAGGGTTTGCGGAAGGCGATGAATTTGCCGTCGGGCGAGAGTTGCGCGCCGGCGATCTCCGGGTTGCCGAACAGAATCTCGCGGTCGATCAGCGGTGGCAAGCCGCCTCGCTGTCCCGCGGCGGCGTCAGGTTGCGTCTGCGCGTAGGCGAGCGGGCACGCGACGAGTAGCAG
>JACDEG010000090.1 GCA_013816505.1 Pyrinomonadaceae bacterium
ACTTAGCGTCGTCAATGAGGTTATCAATCTTCAGCATCTGATCAGTATGCTGGCTGAGACGATCTTTCTCAAAGAACTGGTGAGAGGGTTTTTATTACCTCCCCGATTCAGCTATTGAGCCTAAATTTAAAGTCGAATTGGGCAAACGCGCGGTTGTCCGCGCTCTGACGCAAGCGATGAACGGAGGCAGAGCGTAGCTCTTTTGACAAGCGAGGGAAATATGAAAACAAACATCATTGGCAAACCAGTTGACCGTGTGGATGCGCGGCTGAAAGTAACGGGCGCGGCGAAATATGCCGCCGAATTTAATCAAAATCAGATGGCATATGCTTTTCCGGTGCGTTCGACGATTGGCAACGGAAGCATCACGAATATTGACACTAGCGCGGCGGAAAAGGCGGGCGGAGTCTTAGCCGTCCTGACGCACAAAAACGCGCCGCGTTTGAAACAAATAAATCCGCAGGAAATAATGAAAGCGGTTGGGGGCGGTGGTATTCCGGGCGAAATTCTGTTGCCCGTTCAGGATAATAAGGTTCATTATTGGGGACAATATATCGGTTTGGTCGTCGCCGAAACTTATGAGCAGGCGCGAACCGCCGCCCAACTCGTCAAGGTTGATTACGTCAAATCTCCGCTTGTCATTGACCTCGAAAAAGAAAAATCGAAAGGCTTCAAGCCGGAAAAGGTTTTCGGTTTTGAAGATGTGCAGATTCACGAAGGCAACGCGGCTAATGCCATCAAATCCGCTCCCGTCGAAATCGAGCAAACGTATACGACTTCGACGGAGAACCATCATCCGATGGAGCCGCATGCGACAATTGCGGTTTGGGAAGGCACGGATAAATTGACGCTTTACGACGCGACCCAAGGTGTGAAGGATTCGCAAGGCATAGCGGCGTATGTGCTCAATTTGAAACCCGAAAACGTGCAAGTCATTGCGCCTTATATCGGCGGCGGTTTCGGCTGTAAAGGTCAATGGATGAATCCGATTTTGGCGGCGATGGGCGCACAGGTCGTTAAACGTCCGGTGAAATTTGCTCTGACGCGCCAGATGATGCAAACCAATACGGGACGACGCGGCGCAACGATTCAAAAAATCGCGCTCGCCTCCGACCAAAGCGGAAAACTGACGGCGATTCGGCATTTGAACGACACTTACACCTCGAATCTTACCGAATTTTTCGAGCCAAGCGGCTTGCCGACGAAAGTTTTATACGCCGCGCCGAATCGTGAAATCACTCATACGGTAGCGCATTTGAATATCGGAACGCCGACAACGATGCGTGCGCCGGGCGAAGCAAATTTCGCGCTTGAATCGGCGATGGACGAACTCGCTGACAAGTTAAAAATTGACCCGATTCAGCTTCGCATCATCAATCACGCCGATGCCGACCCGTTGAAAAAAATCGCCTGGTCGAGCGAATATCTGAAGGAATGTTACCGAACGGGAGCGGAAAAATTCGGTTGGAATAGAAGAAATCAAACGCCGCGAATGAATCGTAACGGGAAATATTTAATCGGTTACGGTATGGCGACGGCGACTTATCCGGCATTCCGGAGTTCCGCGACAGTGCGAATTCGGATGACGGCTGACGGCGCGGTCAAAGTGATGTGCGCGACGCAAGACATCGGCACGGGAACTTATACCATTATGGCGCAAACCGCCGCCGATGCTTTGGGCGTTCCAATTGAAAAAATCACTGTTGATCTCGGCGATTCCAGCTTGCCGCTCGCGCCCGTTTCCGGTGGTTCGACAACGACTGCCTCGGTCATTCCGGCGGTTTTGGCGACGGCGGAAGTGCTTCGCCAGGATTTGATGAGGATGGCGATTGCCGACGGCAAATCAAAATTAAACGGCAGAAAAATTGAAGAAATCGAATACCGCGACACGAAACTTTTTGTCAAAGGCGACGCATCGAAAAACGATTCTTACTCCGACTTGATGCGTCGCAACAGCAAAACGATGATGGAAGCTTGTACGACGGCGATGCCCGCTTCGGGCGTCGGCTTGAGCGGAAACTCCGCGCCGTGCCAAACCGCGCCGTTTGCTCTGGAAGAAAACAGCGACGCAACAAAATACTCGTTTCATTCGTTCGGTGCACAGTTTGCCGAAGTTATGGTTGACGAAGATTTGGGCATTGTTCGCGTATCGCGTTTTACGAGCGTGCAGGATGTCGGGCGCATTATGAATGAAAAAACGGCGCGTTCGCAGGTTATCGGCGGCGTAATTTACGGTCTCGGCGCGGCTCTAATGGAAGCGACCGAATACGATAAACGCTGGGCAAATCCGGTCACGCGCACATTGGCTGATTATCACGTTCCGGTAAATTTAGATGTGCCGCCGATTGACGTTTATTTTATCGGCAAACCCGACCCTCATATCTCCCCGATAGGCGCGAGAGGCCTCGGCGAAATCGGCACCACGGGCGTGGCGGCGGCAATTGCCAATGCGGTTTTCAATGCCACGGGACAACGCATCAGAGATCTGCCGCTCACGCCGGATAAATTGTTGTAAAAGAAAAAGCTGAATATGAAATGTATCGGAAAGGAAATGAACCATGTTGACGGCGTACAGCACAAACCTTGGCGGGCGACGGATGCGGGAAAAATGCTCGTCGGCAAAGAAGCGACGGAAGCGAATTTTAAACAGGCCGACGAAGCGGAAATGAAAAACGTGAAACCGCTCGAACATAACAAATTCAAAGTCGAATTGGGCAGTCGCGCTATTGTTCGCGCGCTGTCAATGGCGATGAACCGCAACAACATCTATGTTGCAAAATGACAAGGGAGTTTCAAATGCAGGAGAAGTACAAACTGATCGGTGCGCGGCGGAAAAATCCGCGGGCGTAATGCGCCGCCAGAGGTTGGAGAGTGGCGGGGCTGACGCTGACCGTGATGCACGCGCGCCGCAATGAACATGCGCGCGACTTCGCCCCGCAACAGTAGCTCAACTCAGGAAGGTAAAAAACACTTGTGGAGCAGATGCAATGAACGAACTGCGAGCCATCATCGAGGCATACGAGGAAGCTAGATGTGAGGGAAAACAAACATTGCTCGCTACAGTTGTCCGCACCAGCGGCAGCGTTTATCGTCGCGCCGGAGCGCGGATGTTGATTACGCTTGAAGATGATGACACTTGCACCGTGATCGGAGCGATTAGCGGCGGTTGTCTTGAGCACGACGTTTGCGAGCGCGCTCGCGGCGTTCTGCGAAAAGCTGCGCCGACGCTCGTGCGCTACGACACGACTGCTGCCGATGACATCGTGTGGGGCTTAGGGCTGGGCTGCAACGGCGTGGTCGAAGTGCTATTAGAGGCTCTCACTCCGAATAGTGAAAAGGGCGGCGACAGCGAATCCGGTTCGTCATCGCCGGGCGTGGTAACGCATCCGTTGAAGTTCATCGAGCGATGCTACAGCCGACGGGAACGCGGCGTGATGGCGACGGTGTTCAAAGTTGACGGAGCGAGCGAAGCGCGCATCGGGGGGCGCTTGCTGGTGGATGAAGATGGAATCATAACGAGCGACATCGCGGATGACGAATTACGTCAAAATATGACTAATAGAGCGCGCGCGTCATTTGTCAGTAATCGTTCAAGCAACAATGAATACGAGTTCGGCGAAGGGAGAGTTGATGCCTTCATCGAAGTCATCGAGCCGCCCGTACCACTCGTCGTGTTCGGGGCGGGCGCGGACGCCGTGCCCGTGGCGCGACTCGCGCACGAACTCGGCTGGATCGTGACCATAGTTGACCATCGCGCCGCTTACGCCACGACCGCTCGCTTCCCCGGAGCCCACGAGTTGGTTGTGTGCCGCCCCGAACACGTCGCCGAACGAGTCAGGCTTGACGCGCGCACGGCAACAGTCCTGATGACGCACAACTACAAACACGACCGCTCGATCATGAAAACGCTGCTCGAATCGCCCGCGCGCTACGTCGGATGCCTCGGACCAAAACAGCGCACCGAGAAGTTATGGACAGAGTTGCGCGACCAAGCAGGAAGCTTCGCGCCGACGAGCGAGCAACTCGCCCGTCTGTATGCCCCGGTCGGGTTAGACATCGGCGCGGAAACGCCCGCAGAGATCGCGCTGTCCATACTCGCAGAGATTCGCGCCGTCATCGCAGGACACGCGGCAGGATTTTTGCGCGAGCGCTCGGGGGCGATCCACGGCGAATCGCATAACATGCACGACATACCGGCAATGTATCCAGAAGCGAGCGCTGACGCGGCGGACCTCATCGCTTGACTCCAGGCACAGTTTGAGATGCGCCAGCAAGCGTATGGCATTAAATGATGAAGCTGTGAGTAACTCTTCCATCGGGATCATCGTGCTTGCCGCCGGGGCTTCAACGCGCATGGGGAGGCCGAAGCAACTGCTCCGCTTCGAGGGACAGAGCCTTCTTCGTCGTGCGGCGGAAGCCGCCCTCGACACTTCGTGCCGCCCCGTCGTCGTCGTGACGGGCGCGCACGCGGCTTTAATGCGAGCGGAGTTGAATCAACTCGCCGTGCAAATTGTCGAGAACCCGCAATGGGCTAACGGCATGAGCAGTTCGATCCGTGTCGGCATCACCGAGTTGAGGGAACTGAGCGAAAAAGCGTCAGCCGCCGTGATCACCGTGTGCGATCAACCATTCGTCACATCGGAACTTATCACGCGCCTTGTCGAAACGTACCGCACGACGAACGCTTCGATAGTCGCTGCGGAATACGGCGAGACTTTAGGTGTACCCGCATTATTCAGCCGTCGTTTATTCCCGGAACTCTGCGATTTGAGCGATACGGCGGGAGCGAAACAGATCATTACCCGATACCTCACCGAAGCGGTGCCCGTGCCGTTGGCGGGCGGTGCTTTCGACATAGACACGCCGACTGACTACGCAAAGCTGCAGCGTGGGGGTATCGCGTAATCAAGCGAGTTTAGTTCTCGGTTCTGATCGCCGCTGTACCGCAAGACGCGCTCGGGATTCTAATTGAAGGTTATCGCCGTCCTCGGAGGCAGCGAATCATGCGGGCACGTGTTCTGGCAAACGCGACGTGATTGCCCTCGCGCACCGAAAGCTAATAGTTTCTCTCTTACGGCGGCTACTGAAACACAGCCTTCGTCACGAGCGCGAGATCGTTTAGGCCAAGCCGGTCAGAGTCTTTGATGTTGATGCACTCGACGCCACAGTTGAGCTGCTGGACGGAGCACACGTTCCATTTATTGATGCAGTTTTTCATTCTTCTCTAACATCTCGATGAACTGCTCGATCCGCCTGGCGCGGGTCTCGGCTTTCTTCGCGGTTTGTATTCTAAAGAGAATTGCGTAGCGATTTTTCTTATCCAGTGTGGCGAAGAAAGCTGTCGCCTTTGCGCTCTTATCCAACGCTGCTTGGAAGTCGCTCGGCACGGAAGCCGCGCTCGGTGAATCATACGCCGCGTCCCAGCGCCCGTCTCGCTTCGCGCTCTCAACCGCCTCTCGCCCGGCAGGTTTCATCCGTCCGCTCTTAATCAACTCCTGCGCTTTCTCCCGGTTGATTTTCGACCAGATGCTTTTCGCGCGTCGTGGCGTAAACTTCTGCAACCATGACTGTTCGTCATAGCTTTTCGTCTGACCGTCGATCCATCCGTAGCACAGAGCCACTTCGAGCGCCTCGGCGTAGGACACGGACTGTATCCCCGCAGTTTTTTTCGCCAGCCTGAGCCAGACGCCGGATGCAGTAGCGAGGTTCTTGTCCAGCCAGTTCGCCCAGTCTTTTTGCTCTGCGAAGAGCAGTACCGGCAGATCGTTTTTTGTAGATTGGATAGGTTTCATCCGGTCTCCATGTTGCTTAACTTGAGAGTCCCGACAAGAAACAATTTAACTCGCGCTCGGTTTCGATGACTTGTTGAGTTATGTGACGATTACAATCACAGACTTTGACGTTGAGCGCGAGCGTAAACTATGAGCAAACGCGGCAATGCGGTTTTAGGTTCATCGTTTGTATCGCGCCACGCGTCTACCCACACTAATTCTAATCCGGCTTCGATGACCGTATTCACATGATGTCTGATCAACTCGGTATGAAGCACCAGCTAACTTCAAGTGCGGGTGAATTCGCTTGTTAATTTCTGGGGCATAACACTGAACCCATCTGAAAATCGTTGAATGATCTATATCGAGTCCACGCTCCCTCAACATCCCTTCGACATCGCGGTAGCTCAACTGGTAGCGAAGATACCAGCGAACACAAAGAAGAATGAGTTCTGGTTCAAAGTGCCGCCACTTGAAGGGTGACGCGTTGCACTTTATAGAAGATATCTGAAAGGAGTTGCTGGATTGCGAGAGGTGCTGATTATATCCGAAAACTCATTGCTACAACACAACCGTTTAATCCAGGCCGGAGAGTACCTGGTTGAGCTTTGGCGATTGAACAATCCATCTGGCGCAGATCATGCGTCGCATCCCTGAAGGGAGAATAAACGTCCGTCGTTTGCAAAATTGTGCAGTATGAGCCGGTTACTTTGGGATTTCTGGTGGAAGATTATTTGGTGCATGTCAAGCACCATCTGGTCCGCATTGTGGGCGATATGACCGCTTGACTTAACGATTCCCTGTTACCGAATGCGGGCCGTGAGGCTAACGCTGCCTGTATTGTTTGGCGAAGTTTGACTGAGGTTGCCAGTGAAGCGCCAACGCACGTTCGTTACCGCGCGATCATAACCAGCCATAGCGCCACCGCCACCGCTCACAGGCGTGTAGGTCCATGTCGCAGCATTGTCATTGGAGTATTCCACTGCCACCGTCATTCCGGTTGTTCCCAGGACTGTGCTCGGCGAGCCAAGTTTGAAGTCTGTGTTGGCCGATATCGGATCAACAACAATGAAGACTTGCGCAGCTTGGCCACCGCCATTGGTGAACGCGACAGTGTAAACGAGGTCAGTGCCAGGCGGCTGGGTTCCCGAAGGTGTAACACTGTTAACGAGCGAGACATCCGGAGGAGGATTCGCGACCGTAGCGTTGGCGCCAAACTCAGAAGTGTTGTTGGATCCGTCCATGGCCGTACCGGTGATCTTGTCGCCCACCGCCAGGGTTACCGTTAGTGTGCCGCTGAGGTTACCGCTTGCGTCGGTGGTGAGCGTTCCGAGGAAGGTTTGTCCTTCACCAAAGCCGGTGGCATCAAGGTCGGATTTGAAGACCTGGACGGTGGCGCCGGCAAAGAGAGCCTGACCCGGGGCGCTTCCGACATATCCGGCCAGCGTGAGTGTCGTCCCGCTCAAATTCGCCGTGGTAAACACGGGATGGTCCATATCGAAGTTGGGAAGCGTACCCAGCTTCGTTCCGTTATTAGCGGTCACGCCATCATTAGCCAAATCGATGCCGATGCCGGTGTTGGCGTAAATGGAGTTGGAGAGAATGGGGTTGCCCGTCGTGCCGGAGCCTTCGATCAGTATCCCCTGAGTCGTATTGCCGGAGATGAGGTTGCCGGCCCCCGCCGCCGTGCCGCCAATCGTGTTATTGGCGGCGGCGCCAAATACGTACAGGCCGCTATTGCCATTGGCGAGAGCTGCTGTCCCGGCCGCGTCGGTGCCGATGTAGTTGCCCTGCACGATGTTGCCGGTCGTAGCGGCGCCATGGATAACGACGCCATTGTTTGTATTGCCGGAGATGACATTTCTGGCCCCAGCCGCCGTGCCGCCGATGGTGTTATTGGTGGCACCGGTCAATAGGTAGACACCGTAGATATTGGGGATAGCTGCTGTCCCCGCCACGTTGGTGCCGATGTAGTTGCCCTGTACGATGTTGCCGGTGGCGGTGGCGGCAGCAAAGTAAACACCTGAATGTGCATTGCCGGAAATAATGTTACGAGCAGCGGCAGTTATCCCGCCGATGGTGTTATTAGCGGAAGTGATACTGATGCCGCGCTGACCGTTTGCCGACGCGGCGGTGCCTGCCGCGTTCGTACCGAGGTAGTTTCCGGTAATCGTGTTTCCCCCGTTGGTAATTAAATTAATACCTTTGCCGGTGACACCCGTAATACGATTGATGATGAAACCGCGAACCGTGCTGCTGCCCGCTGTAATTGTCAACCCGGCCGTAGTTACCACCGCATTGCCGTTAAGCTCAATCATCGGAACACTCGAATAACCGGGCTGCAAACTCGCGTCGAGAATAACTGGGTCGGAGATCGTCGGTAGTTCGGAAGCGAGCGTGATCGAGGCGATGCCGGCGGTGAACTGAGTCGCATAGCTGGCCGTCAGCCCTGGCCGTGCTGTTCCGTCTGCCAGCATGAAGACCGCATTGTCTATCCCTGCCGTTAGGCCTGACTGCGCCAGCCCCGTGTTCGAGAGGGCGTTTGCATTAAGCAGAAACTGCCGCAGACTTCCCTGGCCCGTATTGTTCTTGTTGACGATCACATTGTAGCTGTAACCGAACTCGACGCCCGTGATGTTGCTCGCACCCAGGACCACACTGGTGATTGACTGCGGGGTGACCGCCCCAACCGTCAGAGCGGCAAGCGTCGTGCTGCCGTCGCCCGCGTCCACTGAGGCTGGTACTTCGCCGCCGACGCGATCGGTGACGGCGACCGCCGTGCCGCTGCTGGCGTTGGTGCGGTAGGTCTGCACGGGTGGCAGCACCTCGGTCCCAGTGCGCGAAGAGTTGACCGTGCCGTTGACCACGCGCACCGTGTAGGTCGCCGCGGCGAGACTAGGGAAACTGTAGTTGCCGCTGGCATCGGTAGTCGCGAAGGTCGTGTAGTTGGCTCCCGTATATAGCTCGACCCGGGCGCTGGGAACAGCCGTGCCTGAAGAGGAAGCGAGACTGCGACCCGAGCCGCCGCCATAATTCTTATCCTCAAAGACAGTCCCTGAAATACTGTAAGTCGCCACACCGGTGACGGTAGCATTAGCGCCGAATTCCGAGGTGTTGTTAGTGGCATCAGTGGCGGTGCCGGTGATCTTATCGCCTGCCACCAGACCGCTGACGGTTAGCGTGCCGCTGAGGTTACCGCTCGCGTCGGTGGTCAGCGTTCCGAGGAAGGTTTGTCCTTCACCAAAGCCGGTGGCGTCGAGGTCGGACTTAAAGACCTGGACGGTGGCGCCTGCAAAGACGGACTGACCGGCGGCGCTACCGACATAGCCGACCAGCGTGAGTGTCGTCCCGCTCAAACTCGCGGTGGTAAACACAGGCGAGTCCATGCCGTAGTTGGCGAGCGCCGCGGACTTAGTCCCGTTATTGGCCGCCGCCACAGCGGCCAGATCAATCCCGATGCCGGTGTTGGCGTAGAATGAGTTGGACAGAATGGCGTTCCCGGTGCTGCCGGCGGCGATGTTAACCCCGATGGCGCTATTGCCCGAAATGATGTTGCCGGCACCTGCCGCCGTCCCGCCAATCGCACTATTCAATGTATTAGCTAATATACTGACGGCGGCAACACTATGGCCCGCGATCGCTCCTGTATTTGTTGCATTGCGGCCGATGTAATTACCCTGCACGATATTGCCGGTTGTGCCGGCGGCGCCAGTGTCTGTGATATATACGCCATACTGTGTATTACCCGAGATGATGTTTCGCTCCCCGGCCGTGGTGCCTCCAACCGTGTTATTGGAGGCGCCTTCCTCTATCGAGATACCCTTGCCGGTATTGGCAAGGGCGGCTGTGCCTGCCGCGTTGGTGCCGATGTAGTTGCCCTTCACAATATTGCTGTTTGTCCCGGTGCCATCAATTGAAATTCCGCCATCAGCTGCAACGCTTCCATTACCGGAGATAACATTGCCCGCTCCTGCCGCTCCCCCACCAATTGTGTTACCTGATGAACTACTAACTAAGCGGACACCGTTAATGAGATTGGGTATAGCAGCCGTACCTGCCGGGTCGGTGCCAATGTAATTACCCTGCAGAGTGTTGTTGTTGCCGCTGCTGGTGATCCAGACACCCCACATACCATTGCCGGAGATAATGTTACGTGCGCCGGCGCTCGTCCCGCCAATCGTGTTGCTGGTCGAGCTGAATAAGGCCACGCCTATTTGGCTATTGGCGATGGCCGCCGTGCCTGCCGCGTTGAGGCCGATGTAGTTGCCCTGCACGATATTATTACTATAGGCCCCTATGTAAACTCCGTGTGCTCCGTTGCCGGAAATGATGTTGCGGGCCGCCGAAGTAGTACCGCCAATAGTATTGCCGGATGAGGAAATATTTATGCCGGCATAGGTATTTGCCGACGCAGCCGTTCCCGCTGCGTTCGTTCCAATATAGTTGCCGGTAATGGTATTGCCTCCATTTGTAATTAGGTCGATGCCATCCAGCCCTTGAAAACGATTGATAATAAAACCCCGTACCGTGCTGCTGCCTGCTGAGATAGTCAACCCGATTATGCTTGCCCCAGCCCCCACTCCGTTTAGCTCAATCATTGGAGTGCCGGCGTAACCAGGCTGCAGGCTTGCATCGAGAATTACCGGATCGCTGATCGTCGCCAACGTAGAAGTCGGCGCGATTGTGGCGATGCCAGTCACGAACTGGGTCGCATAACTTGCGGTTAACCCCGGCCGCGCCGTGCCGTCTGCCAGCATGAAGACCGCATTATCAATTGCTGCCGTCATCCCCGTCTGCGCCAATCCCGCATTCGGCAGCGTGTTGGCGTTAGTGATGAACTGACGGAGACTCCCCTGCGCCGTATTGTTCTTATTGACGATGACGTTAAAGCTGTAACCGAAGTCCACCCCTGTGATGTTGCTGCCGCTTAACGTCACGCTGGTGATCGACTGGGGTGTCAGTGTCGCCGTCGTCAACGCCGCCAGCGTCGTGACGCGGACACCGGCATCCGCCTTGCTGGGTGTTTCGCCGCCGACGCGGTCGGTGACCGCGACCGCTGCTCCGCTGCTCGCATCGGTCTGGTAGGTCTGCACCGAAACCAGTGCTCCCGCGCCGCGCGAGGAGGTCAAAGGGTTGATGACCCGCACGATATAATTGCCGGCGCTTAGCGCGGCAAAAGTGTAGACGCCGCTAACGTTGGTTGTAGTGTTTGAAATATATGTTCCGGCTGAATTGTAGAGCTCAACTGTAACACCTGAACGTACAACACCCGATGAAGCAGCTAGTGTGCGACCCGCCCCGCCCCCATAATTCTTATCCTCAAAGACTGTTCCGGTAATACTCGCCGCAGGGGCCGTGACGGTCGCGTTCAGCCCAAACTCCGAGGTGTTGTTAGTAGCATCAGTCGCGGTCCCCGTGATCTTATCGCCCCCCACCAGACCGCTGACCGTGAGCGTGCCGCTGAGGTTGCCACTCGCATCGGCGGTAAGCGTGCCCAAAAAAGTCTGGCCTTCGCCATAGGTGCTCGCATCGTTGTCGGACTTGAAGACTTGCACCGTGGCGCCGGCAAAGGTGGACTGACCTGCTGCACTGCCGACATAACCGGCGAGGGTCAGTGTCGTCCCGCTCAAACTCGCGCTTGTGAACACGGGTGAGTCCATACCGTAGTTGGCGAGCGTGCTGGTCTTGGTTCCGTTATTCGCCGCCGCCACAGCGGCCAGGTCAATACCGATGCCCGTATTGCTATAGATTGAGTTGGACAGAATGGCGTTCCCGGTGCTGCCAGCGGCGATAGTAATCCCGATAGCGCTGTTGCCGGAGATGATGTTGCCGGCACCCGCCGCCGTCCCGCCAATCGTGCTATTGACTGAACTGGCTAATATACCGACGGCGGCAATACTATGGCCCGCAATCGCTCCCGTATTGGTCGCATTGCGGCCGATGTAATTACCCTGCACGATATTGCCGGTTGTGCCGCTCGCGTCATCTGAGATATGTACGCCGTATTGCGTGTTACCTGAGATGGTATTCCGCTCCCCAGCCGTTGTGCCTCCAACTGTGTTGTTGGCTGAGCCTGCCTCCATCGAGATACCTATACCGGTATTGCCAAGGGCGGCAGTACCCGCCGCATTGGTACCAATGTAGTTGCCCTTCACAGTATTGTTGTCTGAACTATAAAGTGAAAGTCCTATATCAGTGACAGCGTCTCCATTGCCGGAAATAACGTTGCCCGCCCCTGCCGTCGTGCCACCAATTGTGTTAGCGGATGTATTGCTAATTAAGCGAATACCGTAATTGAGATTGGCTATCGCGGCTGTGCCTGCAGCGTTGGTGCCGATGTAATTACCCTGCACAATGTTGCTGCCGCCGGCGGAGATATAAAGACCAGCATTTAAATTCCCGGAGATAAGGTTGCCTGCACCGGCGGCCGTCCCGCCAATCGTGTTACCGGTTACGCTGAATAAGGCCACGCCTATTTGGCTATTGGCGATCGCCGCCGTGCCGGTCACATTAGTGCCGATGTAATTGCCCTGCACGACATTGTTGTTGCCCGACATGTAAATTCCGTAATTTCCGTTGCCGGAAAGGATGTTGCGGGCCGCCGCGGTCGTGCCGCCAATGGTATTGCCGTCTGAGCCGACATTTATGCCTGCAAAGGTGTTTGCCGATGCAACCGTACCCGCCGCGTTCGTGCCAATGTAGTTTCCGGTAATGGTGTTGTTGCCATTTGTAAGTATGGCCATACCATCCAGCCCCTGGAAACGATTGATAATAAAGCCGCGCACCGTGCTGCCGCCGGCTGAGATGGTCAACCCGGTTATGCTCGCCCCGGCACCGGCTCCGTTCAGTTCAATCATCGGAGTGCCGACATAACCGGGCTGTAAACTCGCATCGAGAATCACCGGATTGCTGATCGTCGCCAACGTCGAGGTCAACGCAATTGTGGCGATGCCGCTCACGAACTGGGTCGCGTAACTTGCCGTCAACCCCGGTCGCGCCGTCCCGTCGGCCAGCATGTAAACCGCATTATCAATTCCTGCGGTTAGTCCTGATTGGGCAAGCCCTGTATTGGGAAGTGTATTCGCATTAAGGATAAACCGTCGCAAACTTCCCTGCCCGGTATTGTTCTTATTGACGACCACATTAAAACTGTAGCCAAAGTCCACGCCGGTGATGTTGCTGCCACCCAACGTCACGCTCGTAATCGACTGCGGTGTGAGTGTCGCCGTCGTTAACGCCGCCAGCGTCGTGACGCGGACGCCGGCATCCGCTAATCCCGGTGTTTGTCCACCTACCCGATCGGTGACCGCGACCGCCGTTCCGCTGCTCGCATCGGTGCGGTAGGTCTGCACGGAAACGACCGCGCCCGCGCCGCGCGAGGAGGTCAACGGGTTGATGACCCGCACAATATAATTGCCGGCTGCGAGCGCGCTGAAAGTGTAGACGCCGCTGACGTTGGTTGTCGTGCTTGAAATATATGTTCCGGCTGAGTTGTAGAGTTCAACGGTAATACCTGAACGTACCACACCGGAAGAAGCGGCAAGTGTGCGACCCGCACCACCGCCATAGTTCGTATCCTCGTAGACTGTTCCTGAAATATCAGCCGCGTGGATTTGCTCAGTGGCGATCAAACAAAATATCAATAATCCCACGAGGCGCAAGACCGCCCGCGCGCGCCTACGTATCGCGCTTTGGGCGTAGCAATTGCTTCGCAAGTGTAAACTGTGATTCGTCGTTTTTCTCACTGAGTGGTCTATGGCGTTCAAGGAATGCCGTATGGGGCAAACATCTTGGGGTGGCAGATGGCATCAGGGCAGTGGCCCACTAATTCTTGGAAATCAAGTGGGCACTACCTCATTTTTTCACCTCTTCTTTCGCTTCAGGAGGGGCCGGCCCAGTGCCCGTCGTTGTCAGACTCGTGTTGGAGTTGCCGAAAAGGTTGAAGAGATTGGAGAGCTTCGAGGAGATCGTGAAATAGAATCCACTCTTGCTTGGCCCGGCGGCCAGATTTCCCACCGGCTCGCGCACGCCGGTGAAGTTGTACCCGACGCCGACCCGCAGATCCGGCATGAGCCAATAGCCAAGCTCCGTACCCAGCGACGTCCGACGCGTTCCAGTAACCGGTTGGGCCAGCCAACGGAATTCCGCCGCCGCGTCGAAGCGCTTCGAGAAGCGATCCTGTAACCGAGCCTGGGCCATATAAGTGAGCGTCGAAACCCGCGCCAGATCCGGCCGGCCATCTTCACCGGACTTGACAGCGATACGTCCATAGAGCTCCAACTGCTTCGTCAGGCTCAGTAGTCCATCTGTGGAGAGGGTATCGGCACGGTCGACTGTCGCCCCTACTCCGGGCCCGCCTTCCTGAATCATCGAGCGCCGGTTATAGCTAAAGAGGAGTGCGGCGCGATCGGAATGCAAGGGACGAAAGGCCAGCGCAGCGGTGCCGCTCGTGGTCGAATTCGAGCGTCCGGCTAAATTGGTTTGGGCCCACTGGAAGCTTCCCAAAGTAGTAATGTCGTCACCCAGTTTGCCGGCTGCGCTAAGAGTGATGGCTTGACCGAAGCCGTTTTGATCGCGCAATTCATAGCGCGCCACGGAGCGGAAGTTCTTCGTCGGCAACCAGGAGAAACCGAAGGACCCGCCGTTAAAGCTGGCGCCCGCACCCGACACATGCTGGCCACGCTCAAATCCTAATTCAAGCGACAACGTGTCGCTGATGGGCAGCATGTTGGCCAATCCGATGACAGCAAAGCTGTCCTTACCATTGATTCCGTTTTCTATCTGGTAACGGCTATTGAGCGTCGTAAACCGCCCCAGTTTCGTTTCCACTCCAAAGGCCGTCTCGTTGCGCGCGCCTGTGGAAGCAAAGCCTGTATTGCTTACATCGCTGATGGGTACGATGGGGGCAGAGGCCAGCCGTTGCGTAAAGAAGAGACGTGTCAGCGGATTGATTTGATAACTGGCCGAGAGCGTCGTCTGATTCGGATAAGTCGGGTCGGCTTCGCCCAAATTCTGTTCACGCTTGGCTGCCAGTGTCAGCTTCTCAGTAGGACGAAATTCGGCGCCGATTGTGAAGAGATGCGAGCTGACCTCATCTTGATTTGTGCCACTGAGCTTTCTGAAGTCGTATACGGCATTCATCCGCAGGCGATCAGTTATCTGCTCAGTCCATCCGACAGAGGCTGTGAGTCGTTGGTTATCAACGTTTTCTGTCTTGTTTCTTTCCTGGCCCATGCCAAAGCGAATCGTCGAGGAAGGTCGGAACTTAAGGTCGACTGTGGCCACTGCTCTACGTGACCCTGGGGCGACCGTGGCGCCGAAAGGGTTGAGGAAGCCGGCGTCGGCTTGGGTGACGCTTGCTTTTAAGGTTCCTTCATAAAAGGGAAGCGGCTGATTCAGCTCGGCGCGGTATGACTGACCATTGTGTTCGCTGTTCACCTGGTCTGTGCTTAAGAGATTACCGCCCGCCGCGACGCGACCACGACTCATCCCCCACTCCAGTAATAGCGCGCCACCTCGCGGCAGGCTTTTTTCAATATCAAGACCGCCCAAATAGAAGGGACCGAATTCCGGCTGCCGTTGATTGACGAAGGAAGCACCCATGCGCAGGCCAAGCTTGGAGAACTGCTTGGTGGCGCGGCCGGTGTAGACCGCC
>JACDEG010000532.1 GCA_013816505.1 Pyrinomonadaceae bacterium
CTCCGGCACTTTGCCGGGTCGCGCCGATGGCGAGGCAATTGGCGGCAGGTCAGGTGGCGCGCCCTCCATCTTCTCGGTCTGGCCGGACGCCTGCCGCTCGCGCGCGTCTTCCGCCGTTTCGCCGGTTGCCGCTGGAGACCGCTGACGCTGCCCGCGCCGCGCCGTCGTCGGAGATTGCTGCGCGGAAGCCCCGTCCGTGGTGCTCGTTTCGCTCGTTGTCTGCGCCGGTGCCGTAGTGGTGGTCGTCGTGGCCGTGGCGTCTGATGATTGTTTCGTTGGGGTGCCGTCAGACTTCTGTCCACTCTTCTCATCGTCCTCGTCGTCGCTGCCGACAAGACGTGCCGAAGTGAGGTTGACATCTTTCAGCGCCGCGAAGACCGCCGCGCCCTTGATGCAGACCAGTGTGCCCCCGCGCTCGCTCCACCCGCGCAAAATATCGACACCGCTTTTCCCTAACGCGGCGAAGTAGCGGCCCGGAGAGCCGTCCGGCAGGATGATTACGTTGTAGGCGTCGAGCCGCGTGCGCTTCAGCGCGTCAATCGTCATCGGCGTGAAGTCGACGCCGTAGCGGTCGAACGTCCACCAGATCGCGCCGTAACTCAATTGGCTCACCGGCTCGTCGCCGACGACGATGATCCGCGGGCGTCTCAACGACACGACCGTCTCCGAGCCGACGCCGGTATCGCCGCGCTCCGCGAATCCGGTATTGACTGACCAGACCGCAACCCCCGCTTCGCGCGCGAGCGCGTCGATGCGTTGATGCAGCGCCTCAGAATTACGCGAGACGCGGGCCACCACCGTGCCGCGCGGGTAGTCGCGACCACCCGCATTGAGGGGCTTCGTCGCGACCGCCAGTTTGAAGTCTTCGCGCAGCAGACGCGCGACCAGCGACGCCGCGCCGTCCTGGTCGTACGGGATGATGTAAGCGGTCGACGCGCGACCTTCCAGCGCGCCGGCGCGAATCCGCTCCGGCGAAACGACGTGCTGATTCGATGCGGCGACGGAATCAGCAGTCGGCGCGCCGCCGGTTTTCTCTGTCGCATTCTCTGGCAGCACAAGGCGGTCGGCGGAGCCGGGGAAGTCCGGCGCATCCTCCGTCCAGAAGGCTTCGACGCCGAACGCGAGCGGCAGCGACCACGAAGTAACGTCGTAAAAACCGTACTCCTCCTTTGGCGCACTCCGCCCGCGCCGCTGATTGCGTGCGTACCTCGCGAGTTGCTCGCGCGCGAACTCCGCGTCCTGCTCGGTGTTCGGTTCAAGCAGCGCTTTCGCGAGGCGCTTCTGCGGCTGCGCCAGATCGACGACGAAGGTCGAGGCCGGAAACGTCCGCGCCGTCGGGGCGGCGTTCGGCTCAAGGTACGAATGCGCCTTCGCGGAGCGGAACTCGCCGCGCGACTGCTTCACCTCGATCCCGGCGCGCAACAAAATCTGCGCCATCTCGACGGCTTTGCCCGGGTCGCCCGCATAACTAAAAACAAAACGGCGGATGGGGTCGCGCGCGCCCTCTTCGACCGCGGTACGCTTGAATTCATAATAGTCTGTCAGTCGTGCGTCGCGATTGCGCGCGGCGGTTTCAAGTGTTGTCAGCGATGCGGTGAAGTGCTTGGCGATGCCGGAGCGCATCGTCACGATGGTCTCGTCGTCGCGCTTCCAACGGAGTCCTTTCCACCCGCCGCTGTCGGTTTCGTAGGTCATGCCGGTCGCGCCGTTCAGACTCGGCCACGAATCCCAGTAGCCGGGGTAGAACAGATCAAACACGCCGCGCACGTAAAAGTCCCACCCACGCGCGTCGAACTGCGCGGCGTTGGCGCGCCCGAAGGCGGTCAGCCAGCGCGCGGTCTGCTCCGGCGGAAGGTTCGGGTTGATCGGCAATGCCGCCGGCGGAAAGAAGAACTGGCTCGGCTGCCCGTGATGGTCGACGAAGACCTGCGGATTCCATTCAAGGTAGGCGCGCTGCATGTTGCGCGTCTCGACCTGCGACGTGGCGATGTTGTCGCGGTTGAGGTCAAAGCGATAGTGGTTGACGCGCCCGTAGACCGACCACGGCTCGTCATGCTCCGCCGCCGCCGGGTCAGGGTTGCCGATGCCGAACGAGTTGTACCACGTCACGAAACGCTCGTGGCCGTCCGGGTTGGAGCAGACGTTGACGAGCGCGACCGTGTCTTTCAGGATGTCGAGCGTCGCTGGCTCGTTCGACGCCGCCAGTTGATAGACGACCTGCATCATCGCTTCGAACGAGGCCGACTCGTTGCCATGAATCGTGTAGCTCAACCAGACGACGACCGGCGTCGAGGCAATCAGCGTTCGCGCCTCGTCGGGCGCGAGGCCGCGCGGGTCGCTCAGGCGCGCGATGTTCGATTTAATCCCGTCGAGTCGACGCAAATTCTCCGGCGAGCTGATCGCGAGCAGATGCATCATCCGGTGCTCGTTCGTCTCGCCGATGTCGGTGACGCGCACGCGATCAGGCGCGGCCTGTGCGATGCGTTCAATCACGCGCTCCATCGTCGCGTAGTTGGTGTGGAAGTCGCCGGCCTCGAAGCGCGTGATCGTTTCGGGGCGCGGGACGTTCTCGCGATATGGGCCGCGCGCGTAAAAGTCGAAACGCGGCTCCGGCGGCTGCGCTCCAGTTTGAGCGTCGGCAGTTGGGGAGAAAATGATGAAGAGAATCGTCAACAGGGCGAGCCAGCGACCGTGTGGGATCATTTGTCAGGCGAGCTTTCTTGTAACGGGAACGGATGTGAATGACGCTGCAAATAGTACCTTGCCCGGCCCACGTTTCTCAAACCGGGCGACTTCCGCCACACTCGACTCGAAACGACGAAGAGGCCGCTCCTCATTCGAAGCAGCCTCTACATCATCGGGTCGGCACAGAGTTTACATGCAGGCAAGAATTCTTTAGCGGCCGCTCTACAGCAGCGGATTCAGCCTTGGCGCAAGCTTGTCAATCAGCTTACCGCGCGGGTCAAGGCCGCCGATGGGCGCGCCGGAGACATTGCCTTCGCGGTCGAGAATCACAAGCGCCGGCAACTGATCCGCGCCGACCTGCTTAAACAGCACGCCTTCGGGGTCGCGCAGTACACCGACCTTCAATCCGTACTTTTCCGCGAACGCACGCAACTGCGCGTCGGTTGCATAATTCTTCGAGTTCGGCGAATTGGAATCAGTGCTCACCCAGTAGATCCGCACGTTGCGGTCACGATATTTGTCGGCCAACTCCTGCACGCCCGGCAATAGCGCGCGCGACAACGGCAGCGAAGACGGACTGAACGCCAGCACGACCACGTCGCCGCGCAGCATCTCGGCGGAAATCTGCCCGCCGTCGGTGGTACGCAAGTTAAAATTAATCGGCCCCTGCTGCGCCGACGCCAACGGCACGGCGACCCCGCCGACCATCAGCAGCATTGATAAGGCCAGCGTCACGGCCAGTCTCACTGTTAATATCACAAGCGAGCGGCGGTAAAATTTAAGCATCTTGATCTCCTGCTAAGGCCACCTTTGAAAGCATGTGCGAGGTGTCCCGACATGAAAATTAGATGAGCAGGTATCACGGATAGTTGGACAGGATGAGTACCGAGTGGGCGCGTCCCGGTCAGCTTCGCTCGGTCAGGGGCGGCGGCGGGGCACCGATAATTTCTTCGTGCAACGCGCGGTAATCCTCCCACACATCCATATCGCGTGCAACGTAGGGCGAATCGACCGCCACGCGCTGCACGCGGTCGCGATGCGCGTCGAACAGCGAGCGCAAACCCCGCTCGGCGTCGAGGCGCAAAAGCTGTTCGCGGTATCCCAGGTCGATCAGAACCGGATGCCCGCCGCGCCCGTTCCATTGCGGCACGACGAGCGGCGCTCCTGTGCGCTGTTGCTCGGCGATGAGGTGGCGGATCACGTCGGGCGGAATCGCCGGTTGATCGACGAGCGCGACGAGGAGCGTCCGCGCCGCTTCTGAGACCTGCTCGACACCGCGCGCGATAGAGACGCCCATCTCACTTCCAGCTACGTCATTGACGGCGAACTTGATTTTCAGGTGGCAGAGTCGCTCGCGCATCTCGGCGGCGCGGTGGCCGATGACCGCGATAATCTCTTCGACGCCCGCCGCGCGCAGATTCTCGACGCACGCTTCACTCACCGTTCTGTCGCCGAACGGCAGCAACGGCTTGAACGCACCCATCCGACGTGAGCGCCCAGCGGCGAGCAGAATTGCAGCCTCAGTCATAGCAGTTTTGAGTTTTGAGTTTTCAGCAGCCGATTCCGGTTTTAAGCAAAGTGGCGTTGCACTATTTCCATAAACTCGTGGATTCAAGTTGTAAGTGCAACAAGTGGTAGTTTGAAGAATACCTCATTCGGCGTTTTGTAGCCGAGTGTTTTGCGCGGGCGATTGTTGAGCCGTTCGACTACCTTGGTAAGCTGCCGGTCA
>JACDEG010000533.1 GCA_013816505.1 Pyrinomonadaceae bacterium
GCGAACAGTCGCCGCGAAAATCAATCTTTGTCAGGTGTGCGATGAACGCTCTTGTGTGGAGATTCAGTCTCATCGTTTAAGGAAGCACGGCGAACAGTATGCGAACGGGAAGCCTGCTCAATTCAAATATCGGCGAATACCAACTCGTGGACTTTCTCGGCGCGGGCGGGATGGGCGAAGTCTATCGCGCGGTGCACTCGAAGATCGGCAAAGTGGTGGCGATTAAAGTGCTGACTCTTCAGACGCGCGGCGGCGGTTGGCACGAGCGGTTTATCAACGAAGCACGCATTCAAGCGCGGCTTCACCATCCGGGAATCGCCACACTCTACGATTATTCGGAAATCGCAGGTCAACCGTGCATCGTGATGGAATACGTCGGGGGCGAGACGCTCGAAGAACACATCAGAGCGAATGGCTCTCTTTCTTTGTCTCACGCGTTAAGGATTTTTCAAATCGTCGCAGAAGCAATCAGCTACATCCATCAGCATTCAATCATTCATCGAGACATTAAATCAAACAACATCAAGATCGGTCCCGCCGGCGAAGTGAAACTTCTGGATTTCGGCATCGCCAAGTCTGCGTCATCACCGAATCTAACCTCAGTAGGGGATGTCATCGGCACTTTTCAATACATGTCTCCGGAACAGCTCAAGGGTGGCGTCGCCGATGCACGCTCAGACATCTGGGCGCTGGGGATTTTGTTCTATGAAATGATTCTGGGGCAGGTTCCTTTTCAATCTGAAACTCTCGGAACTCTCTTCGAGCAAATAAAAAATGGCGCATACCTTCGACCGTCAGATTTCGATTCGTCTTTACCGAAAGAAGTTGAAGCCGTTATCGCACGTTGTTTGAAAAAGCAGCCTGCACAACGCTACCAGTCTGTGGAAGAACTGCTGGAGGATATTCGAGGCTTACGGGATTTAGATATTGATGAGAAGACGAAACACATGTCGGTCTTCTTTTCTCGCGTTCGAGAGCACGCGAAATTGCTGACGGCTCTCGGCGCGCTCGTCCTTGTGTTCAGTTCGATTCTCTACGTTTGGGCGACGAGCAGTGAGCCAGCAGCAGCAGTAGCCACCGACCAACCGTTCAGCCCGTTGCCTAAAGATCGAGTCGCTGCGAACAGGGGGAAAACGAGAGCCGCAGAGAGCGACCTAAGATTGGTTAGAGTTCTAGCTTTTGAAGGTGAAGCCGAGGTTTATCGAAACAATGAGAGAGTGGGCGTCACGCCTTACGAGGTTATGGAGCCGCTGGGGAAGAGAGTCGATCTAACTCTCAAACGCAAAGGGTTCATTGATAAGCGAGTGGAATTTTCTGTCACCGACAACACGAAGGAATACACGATTGACCTGACCCGTGCGACTCAGCCGTAGTAACCTCGGCGCCGACCAGATTGCTGACAAACAATTTAAGACGATCCCAGAAAGGACTTCCGAACATGAGCTTGACAAAGCGTATGTTCAGTATTTGGAAAAGACTGAAGAGCAATCTTTCCAACGGTGTTAGCGAGCAGCACGTAAAGACTGCGCCGACACTTAAGCAGACAGCGGGTTATGGACTTGTTTGGAATGGATACGAGGTCGCCGCCAGCGTGCTGTCAGACGTTGGATGCCAGCGCGAAATCAATGAAGACTGTGGCAGATACGTCAACCCCGCCGACTCAAACTTGACGGCGAACAAGGGCGTCCTGCTGTTGGTCGCAGACGGGGTCGGCGGAAGTTCTGCCGGAGAGATTGCCAGCCGCACCGCCGCCGACGTCATCAGTCGCGTTTACTACGACCACGTTGGCGATATGCAGTCGTCGCTGATCGAAGCCTTTCGGGAAGCGAATCGAGAAATCCACAGTGCGGCGTCGGCGAATGCCGAGCTATGTGGGATGGGCACGACCTGCTCCGCGCTGGCGCTTAACCGCGGCTCCGCCGTCTCAGCCAACGTCGGCGACAGCCGTCTCTATCTCGTGCGCGACGAAGAGATTTACTTAATGACGGAAGATCACTCGGTAGTCGGGTCGCTGGTCAAACACGGAATTATCACGCGCGAAGAGGCGCGAAGACATCCAGATAAGAACGTCATCATGTCGGCGCTTGGCGGCTCTCCGGAAGTTTCAGTTGCGACGTGGGATGCGCCTCTGCCAATTCGTGTCGGAGATAAGTTTGTGGTCTGTTCCGACGGATTGTCGGACCTGGTCGAAGACAAAGAGATCAAAGAAAAGGTGGTCTCTGCGCCGCCCGATGCCGCGTGTGAAAAACTCATCGCGCTGGCGAAAGAGCGCGGAGGACACGACAACATCACCGTCGGGATTCTCCATGTCGAGCCATCGAAAGAAACGGATGTAAAAGTGATGCGCGTGACTCGCGAGTTGGAGTTTGCAAAATGATCGGGAACATTGTTGGCAATTATAAGATTACGGAAAAGATCGGCGAGGGCGGTATGGGCTCCGTTTTCAAAGGCATTGATTTGATGCTTGAGCGCGAAGTGGCGATTAAAGTTCTGCGCCCGGAACTGGCGGGACAACCTGAGATAGTCGAAAGATTTCGCGCCGAAGCGGTGACGCTCGCCAAACTGAATCATCCAAAGATTGCCACCCTCTATAGTTTCTTCCGACATCGCGACGACTTTCTGATGGTGATGGAATTCGTGCGTGGAGAGACGCTCGGCGATGTCATCAATCGTCAGGGCGCGATGCGTTGTGAGCAGGCCATTCCGATGTTTTGTCAGGCTCTCGAAGGCATTGAACATGCGCACAGTCTCGGCATCATTCATCGAGACGTGAAACCCGGCAACGTGATGTTCACCGCTACGGGTGCCGTCAAGGTGATGGACTTCGGTATCGCGCGCGTGCTCGGATCATCGCGGTTGACGAAGGCCGGACATCTCATCGGAACAATCGAGTATATGTCGCCGGAGCAGGTCAAGGGACGGCACACGGACGCGCGCTCCGACATCTACTCTTCAGGCATCGTGCTTTATGAAATGCTGACGGGGCGTGTGCCGTTTTCAAGCGACAGCGAATTCGATTTGATGAAATCGCAGGTTGAGGATGCGCCGCCGCCGCTTCGTCATTTTTCAACAGGCATTCCCAGCCCCGTCGAGCAAGTCGTGTTGCGTGCGCTGGCGAAGAACCCGGATGACGGTTTTGAATCTGCGGGCGAGTTTCGCGAAGCTCTGTTGGACACAAATGTGAGCGGGAGATTGCACGCCAATTCGCAATTGCGTGCGGTGCGACCTGATGAGCGACATGTCGAATTGCGGAACAACGAAAATACACCCAAAGAGACGGTGCTCGCGAGCAGTAAGGAATTCCCCGCCAGCTCAAACGAACAGCGCCTTAAAGGAACACGTCTGGCGTCAAACAGCGATTCTTTCGCGCAAGGTACGTTCAACAATTCTGCTTTCGAGTATCAGCGAGAGAGAGCGTCAGGCAGCAAAAGCGTCCAGAGTACACCGGAGAGAATGTCCGGCATCTTGAACAACCTCAACTGGAAACATTATACGGCTGCCGGTCTCGTGCTTTTATTTCTCGTTCTTTCCACCGTCGCGCTCGTCGTGGCTCTCTCTTCACTGACGACGGATGCGCCGCCAACGAACATCACGCCTGCCGCACAAACGCCTGTCGTCAGCCAGACACCTTCGGTAGCCGCTCCGACCAGTGGTTTCAATGCGGAAGCACCTCAAACTTCGACAGATCAGACGACCGGTCCGCAACCGAACAACGCGAAGGATTTGGGCATTGAGATTGTGACGCCCACCGAAACTTCCGCGCCCGCCGATGAAACAAAAAGCACAGGCAGACAAGATACTTCTAAAGCGACTCCAAAGGCTGCTCCGAGACCACAAACGAGGTCGCGAGATTCGGGTCAGCGCGCCAAGACGGACGACAGCAGTGCGAGTCGTCGTGCCAAAGCCATGCGCGCTTTGGACCAGTAACATTCAGGAAGGCAAAAGTAAAAAGGGAATAGGCAAAAGTGAGGACGAGAAAACATCGTCGCTTTATTTACCACAACCGATAGCGGTAGAGGCGAATGGCAATGAACAGGAAGATGCTAAATCGAGATGACATTTCAAAGCGGACAGTGCTGGTGGCAGGTCTGGTTTCCCTTCTGCTGTTCTCCGGCGTTGTCGCGCAGACCAGAAAGCCGATTACTAAGAACGGTCTGCTGGAGGCGATACGGATCGGTGGTCTAACGACGAGCGAGTTGGTGCGGGAAGTGCAACAGCGCGGAGTTGATTTTGAGCTGACCGATGACATCCAAGCGGAACTGCGTAGGGTAGGCGCGGCTCCAGAGGTGGTTCGCGCGGTCAATTCAAATCGAAGGGTAGGGAAGCCATCTGTAAAGCCCGCGAACGTAGTTCCGAACGAGGCGCCTCGCATTAATCTCGGCCTTATTGTTCAGGACATGACTGCTACGC
>JACDEG010000534.1 GCA_013816505.1 Pyrinomonadaceae bacterium
CGACGGAATGGCCCGCATCGCGCTGCCGCCGAAGCAGGGCTTGAACGTCCTTGTGGCGCGGAGGGGAAGTGACGCGGCGATCCTCCCGGAATCAACTTCGTGGTGGGATACGAACGGCAGTTGGCATCGTAAGGCGGGGGCTGATTTCCTACGGTTCTACGTGTTTGACGACCGCAAGATGTATCGCCCCGGCGAAGAGGTAAGCGTTAAAGGTTGGATTCGACGGCTCGGAAGTTTGCCGCGCGGCGATGTCGGCGCGCTGAATGGCGCGGCGCAGAGTGTCGCCTATACGCTGCGCGATTCGCGCGGCAACGAAATCACGAAGGGCACGGCGCGACTGAACACGCTCGGCGGCTTTGACGCGAAGTTCAAGCTGCCCGGCACGATGAACCTCGGCGCGGCGACGCTCCAGTTAATCGCACAAGGCGGAAGCGGGGGCGCGGTTAATAACGAGCACAACCACAATTTTCAGGTGCAGGAGTTTCGCCGACCAGAGTTCGAAGTGATGGCGAGCGCGAGCGAAGGGCCGCACTTCGTCGGCAGTCACGCGCAGGCCACGATCAACGCCGCGTACTACGCGGGCGGCGGTCTGCCGAATGCGGAGGTGACGTGGAACGTGACCTCGATGCCGGGACAATTCACGCCACCGAATCGCAGCGACTTCACGTTCGGCAAATGGACGCCGTGGTGGGGCGGTGACGACGATTCGAACAGAAGGTCGGCGGTCAACTCGCAAACATTTACCGCGCGCACCGACGCTGCCGGGAAACATCGTCTGCGAATCGATTTCGATTCGGTGAGGCCGG
The DNA here is from genome assembly GCA_013816505.1 of Pyrinomonadaceae bacterium. Classification (GTDB taxonomy): domain Bacteria; phylum Acidobacteriota; class Blastocatellia; order Pyrinomonadales; family Pyrinomonadaceae; genus JACDEG01. The sequence continues at coordinate 807 of JACDEG010000534.1, forward strand.
CGCAGGCCTCGACCGTCAGGGCACAGGCGAGCGTCACCGATGTCAACCGGCAGACATGGACGGCAACGACGACGATGCTTGTGCATCCGGCTGATCTCTACGTCGGTCTGCGAAGCCAACGCACGTTTGTGCAGCAGGGCGAGCCGCTCGTCGTCGAATCAATCGTTACCGACCTCGACGGCAAGGCGGTCGCCGGTCGTGAGGTCAAGATGCGGGCGGCGCTGCTCGACTGGACGTTTGAAAAGGGCGCGTGGGTGCAGAAGGAGACGAACCCGCAGGAATGCACGGTCAAATCGGCGAATGAAGCGGTCAAATGCACGATGCCGACGAAGGCTGGCGGCATGTACCGTGTGACCGCGCGTGTGATGGACGACCGCGAGCGTTTGAACGAGAGCGAGTTGACACTGTGGGTCGCGGGAGGAAAGCGCCCGCCACAACGCGACGTGACGCAGGAGAGCATCGAGTTGATCCCCGACCGCAAAGAGTATCGCGCGGGCGAGACGGCGGAGATTCTGGTGCAGCCTCCGTTCTATCCGGCGGAAGGCGTAATGAGTCTCAGGCGTTCGGGCATCGTGCGTACCGAGCGGTTCCAGATAAACGAGCCGTCGCACACGCTGCGGATTCCGATAGAAGATGCGTTCACGCCGAACGTCCACGTGCAGATTGATCTGGTCGGCGCGGCGGTGCGGACGGATGATAAAGGTGAGCGAAACGAGAAACTGCCGAAGCGCCCCGCGTTTGCGAAGGGCGAGTTGAATCTTTCGGTGCCGCCGTTTTCAAGAAAGCTTCAAGTGACGGCAACGCCGCGCGACACGGCACTTGAGCCGGGCGCGGAGACGACGGTGAATGTCGAAGTGAAAGACGCGAACGGCAGCGGTGTCGCGGGGAGCGAGATTGCCGTCGTCGTGGTTGATGAATCGGTGCTGGCGCTAACCGGCTACAAGCTCGCAGACCCGGCGGCGATCTTCTATTCGCATCGCGGCGCGGACGTGAGCGATTATCATTTGCGGAAAGACGTGCTGCTCGGCAACCCGGAAGACTTGGCCGAGCGGATGCAGGCGCAAGGCTCCGGTACACTTGGAAGGTTGGGAGGCGATATGGCCGGGATGGTAAGTGAGACGGTGACAGTCAGTTCTGATGCGCCTTCGCCTAAACGGACTGCGCCGCCAAGTGCTTTGCCGGTTAACGGCAGAGCATACGATGAGCTAAAGGAATTAGCGCAAGAGGGAATCCGTCTCCGCGAAAACTTCAACGCGCTCGCTGTCTTCGCGCCCTCGGTGCCGACGGATGCGGACGGGCGCGCGGAGGTGCGTGTGAAAGTGCCCGATAACTTGACGCGCTATCGTGTGATGGCGGTGTCGGTCGCGGGTGGAAAACAGTTCGGCGCAGGTGAGTCGGCGATTACGGCGCGGATGCCTCTGATGGTGCGCCCGTCTGCGCCGCGCTTCCTCAACTTCGGCGACCGGTTTGAATTGCCAATCGTCGTGCAGAATCAAACCGACGCGCCGATGGACATCAACATCGCGGTGCGCGCCGCGAACGCTGACCTGACCGACGGCAGCGGGCGTCGCGTCACCGTCCCGGCGAATGACCGCGCCGAGGTGCGCTTCCCCGTCGCGGCGGCGCGCGTCGGCACCGCCCGCTTTCAAATCGGCGTGGCTTCAGGTCGGCACGCGGACGCCGCCGAGATCGAACTGCCGGTGTGGACGCCGGCGACGACCGAAGCCTTTGCGACCTACGGCGAGATTGATAAGGGCGCCATTGTGCAGCCGGTCAAAGCACCTGCGGGCGTGATCCCGCAGTTCGGCGGACTCGAAGTCAGCACATCGTCAACGCAGCTTCAGGCATTGACGGACGCTGTGCTCTACCTCGTCGCGTACCCGTATGAATGTACCGAGCAATTGTCGTCGCGCGTCCTCGCGGTCGCCGCGCTGCGCGATGTGCTGACGGCGTTCAAGGCAAAAGGCTTGCCAAGTCCCGACGAGATGAAGACGGCGGTCGCGCGCGACATCAAGCGCCTTCAGGGAATGCAGAACGACGACGGCGGCTTCGCCTTCTGGCGGCGCGGCGACGAGTCGTGGCCTTACGTCAGCATCCACGTCGCGCACGCGCTCGTCCGCGCGAAAGAGAAAGGCTTCGACGTGCCCGCCGCGATGCTCGATAAATCAAAGGCGTATTTGCGCGACATCGAGCGACACATCCCCACGCGTTACTACAGCCCCGAAGCGCGCCATGCTTTGATTGCGTATTCGCTCTATGTCCGCCATCGCATGAACGACCGCGATGCGGCAAAGGCGCGCCGGGTGATCGCGAACGCCGGACTAGAAAAGCTGTCGCTCGAATCGACGGGCTGGCTGCTGTCGGTGCTGTCGGGCGACGCCGCATCGAAAGTCGAAGTCGAAGCGATTCGTCGTCACCTCAACAATCGCGCGACCGAGACGGCTGGGACGGCGCACTTCACCGACGGTTACAGCGACGGCGATTATTTGTTGCTGCACTCCGACCGGCGCGCCGACGGCGTGATTCTCGAATCATTAATCGGCGACCAGCCCGCCAGCGATTTGATTCCAAAGATTGTGCGCGGTCTGCTCGCACATCGGACGAAAGGGCGCTGGGAGAACACGCAGGAGAATGTCTTTATCCTGCTCGCGCTGGATCGTTACTTCGCGACTTATGAAAAGACGACGCCGGACTTCATCGCGCGCGCGTGGATCGGGCAGGCGTTCGCCGGCGATCAACAATTCAAAGGGCGCAGCACCGACCGTCAGCAGATCAACGTGCCGATGCGCTACCTTGCGGAGAACGCGGGCGCGCAAAACTTCGTGCTGAGCAAAGAAGGCGCAGGCAGACTTTATTATCGCATCGGAATGCAGTACGCGCCGGCTAGTCTGAAGCTTGATGCATCGGATCACGGCTTCACCGTCGAGCGTGTCTACGAAGCAATTGATAATCCGGGCGACGTGCGGCGCGATTCCGACGGTACGTGGCACATCAAGGCGGGCGCGAAGGTTCGTGTGCGTCTGACGATGGCCGCGCCGTCGCGTCGCTATCATGTCGCGCTGGTTGACCCGCTGCCCGCCGGACTCGAAGCGATGAACCCGGCGCTCGCGGTGACGGGCAGCATCCCGGTAGATCAAAAAACTGAGCCGCAGCGTTATGGCTGGTGGTGGTCGCGTTCGTGGTTCGAGCATCAGAACATGCGCGATGAACGGGTCGAAGCGTTCACGTCGCTGTTATGGGAAGGCGTTCACTCTTATTCCTACGTCGCCCGCGCGACGACGCCCGGCAACTTCGTCGTCCCGCCCGCGAAGGCCGAAGAAATGTATCATCCCGAAACCTTCGGGCGTGGCGCGACAGATCGCGTCGTGGTCGAATGAATAGCTCGCCGCTTAATCGGGTGATGTTCTTTTGTGTCAGAGCAAGATATGTAACATAGAGGCACAGAGGTCATAACAAGAGAGCACAGAGAGCTCCGTTGCGGAAAGGTTTTCACTCTTGTTTCTTGACACTCCCGAGATGCTCGTCGAGCCATGACCGCAACCTCTCCTGCACAGGTGCCGTGAGTCCTAACACCAATCGCACAAAGCTGAAGGTCTC
>JACDEG010000091.1 GCA_013816505.1 Pyrinomonadaceae bacterium
GCGTTCAACGCGAACGTCAAACATTAGGTCATGCACCGTCGTGCCATCGGCGAGAATGTTTTGCCGCGCCACTGGCCGCCCGTTGACTATCACCTCGACCGGAACTTCGCGCGTCGCTTCAATGCGGGCGCGCTCAATGTCCCAGTACGGCTGCTCGTTGATGGGTCGTGAACGTATCGCTTCATTCGAATTTACCTCCAACCGGGCCGCGACCTTCGCGGTCACGCGCACGGTCTTCGGCGCACGCTCCAGCTTCAACTCGCTTCCATTTGTTCCAACGGAAAGATGATTGACTCGGAAATCGAGGAAATGACTTTTACCGTCGGAGACGTACGAGCGCCCGTCGCGCAAGCCGCCGACCCACGCATCATAATCGAGCGGCCCGTCGAGTTTGACGTATGACCGGCCCAATCCGACGCGCTCGCCGTAGATACATGGGAAATCCGTTTCGCCGCTGATGCGTGTGCGGAAACCGGTGTTGAGCGTGTGATACCAGATGTTGAGTTCCCACGTGTAAGGCGTGTCAACCGCCGAGATGAAATCGACCGCATCGTGCGCCACGTCCACGATGTATTCGTTGGCGCCGATGCCATCAAACGGCGGCAACTCGTAATTCGGCAGTTCATTCGTTTTTACTTCCAACCCCCAACCCGAATGAGCGAAACCGACAATCGCGCCCTGCGCTTTCGCCCACTTCAGAATCGGCAAATCCCACGTCGGCCAATCCTCGATCTTCTTTGCGCCGGGGTAGTCCTGTTCCTTCAACCGCAACAGCGCGAGGTGTCCGCTGTGGCTCGACGGAAAGCCGGACACCTCCAGGTCGTAGCGCATCAGGTTGTTAGCAGTGGATAACTTGTTAACTTTGGACTCGAAGAATTGTTTCTGAAAGTAGTAGCACGGCCCCCATGTGAGGACGGCGCCAATGTTCAACGCTTCGCCCGCGATGTGGCGGATCATGTGCTCCGGCAAAAAGCCCTGCGTCGGACTTTCGTAATGAGAGCAACCGGCGGCGTGAATGTGATGATCGCCCGAATACCAGCCGCGCTCTGCCGGGTCGATCCAGCGTTCCAACAGAAACGTCCACGCGATTGGACTCCGGCTCTTGGCGACTCTGTGCATCTGCTTTTTGACAATGTATTCGGGGCCGCGCGTGTATTCGACTTCGTACTCTCCTACGGGAAGCGTGACACGCTCGCCGTCCTGACGATAGACCTGCGGGTGGAACGCGAAGTCGGGCGCGAGACGCTTGGCGAGCGGCGGATAGATGCGACCCTGTCGATCACGAATGATGAAGGATGCGGTGGTCGGTCGGTCTCGCTCATCTCGAATCCTGAGCGTGATGCTTGTTGATGGCCGACAGTTGAAGAGGATGTGGACGTTGTTTCGGAAGCCGATGTCCTGTGTGCCCTGCCCGACATTGAAGCTGATCTCGGCTTCGCGCCGCCCGCGGTCGCGGCTGTAGAGTTGGATGATGCGGTACTCGAGTTCGAGTCCTGAGAGACGCGGCGCAAGCGGCGGACTGTCGAACATCGAAAGGTCGAGCCAGCGCCGCGAGACATCACCGCGCGTCACGCTCTGTCGCGGGCGCTGCGTACCGGGATAGTCGGTGCTCGGTCGCCTGAAGACGTGCAGGGCATTCGGGCTCTCGGCTTTCAATTCCGCCGTCACGCCGGCCTCGTTGCGCACCTTAACGAGAAAGACGCGCCATCCTGCTTCGTCAAGTTCCGCCGGCACCTGCCCCTGCACAACTTTAACGCGACTCTCCGGGCTGATCTGAATCACGGCCAGGCAGTGCCTGTCGAGCACGCGCTGGATGTCGGCCACGGCGCGCGCTTCATTCTCCCCGTCAAATGCCCGCGCCAGTTCCATCTTTTCAGACGCGCTGAGAGGCCGCCCGAGATAATCCAGCGCCTCGACGATGCGCCGGGCTTGCGCGGCGAGAGGTTGCAGTTCAACTTGTGATGACGCGACTGTTTTAGTTGCGTCGTGAGTGAAGAGAATCATGACAGCAGCGAAGGTCAGAATGCGTGTCAGCATCGCAGTGACAAACACCGATCCCTTCCCGGCAAAGTTAAAAAAGGTCTGCTTCATTTTCTTTGACGTTACCTCTTTCAAATAGGGCACGAGCACCTAAACCGATTCTAAATTAGGTCTAGCTTTTCCCCACTTATTAAACTTAGCACGCCGACAGTTCGAACGTTCAACTACAAACCAGTAGAGCAATTCATTGCCACGACCGGCGAGCAAGGCCACGACGCCGTACCTTTTCTGAGTTTTCTGCAAAAGATAAAATGGCTGCCCAATTACGGGCAGCCATTTTAACATCGAGGTAGTTGGACTTTAGAAGTTGAGCTTAAAGCCAAGTTGGACCTGGCGCGGGATGTTGCGCTGTCCGTTATTCGGGTTCAGGACGCCGAAATCATTGTTCGAGGCATTACCCGAGGACGGGCCGCCGAAGAGCGGCGTGTTGAAGACATTGAAGGCTTCCAGACGGAACTGGAAGCGGACGCTCTCGGTGAAAACGAATGATTTGTTCAGAGACATATCAAACGTTGTCGCCGTCGGCTCGCGTAGATTGCCCAACCGGAGCGGAGATGTACGCAGGGTGTTTCCTGTGTTGCGCTCCGCAAACGCCGGATTAGTACAAGCTTGCTGGACGCGTTGACCGCTCGCGTTGGTCACAAACTGCGTTGTCGTGCCGTTAAGTCTACGCACGCAGTTGTTGATGAAAGTCGCTGTCGTGCCGGCAAGATTCTGGTTGCTAAGGGACGGATCGTCAATCCTCGGGTCAGCGATCAAATCGGCGTTACCCGGAAGATTAATCGGACGACCGGAACGGTAACTGCCGATGACGCTGTACTCGAAACCGCCAAGTAGCAAGTTTGCGGCTCTGCCGACGTCACCGAAGAATCGTTGTCCGCGTCCGAACGGCAATTGGTAAACAGCGCTCACCACGAGCACGTGCGGGCTGTCGAAATCGACGACCGCTCTCGTCGGCTCTGTGTCTTGATCGTTGAGGAAGCCGAGCGCGCCGATGTTCTTCGAGAAGGTGTAGGAGACGACGCCAACCAGCCCGCGACTCAGGCGTTTTTCCAGGCTCGCTTGCAGCGAGTTGTAATCGAGTCTCCCGACGTTCTCCCCGACAAACGAAACTGAGCCGAACTCCGGGAACGGAACGAGCAATCGTTGTCGTTGAATCGTCGCGCCGTTCGAAGCTGCGTTGCCCGGAAGGAGTCCGGCAAACGGATTCGCCACATTCGCGTTGAAGAATGTCGGGTCTTGCCGGAAGCGTGCGATTTGCTCAGCCGAGTTGACGTTCAGATTACGCGGGCCCGAGCCTTGCGCGTCACCGGTGAGAATGCCACGGCTGCGGCTGCCGACATAAGAAACATCCAGCTTCATGCGGAACGGCAGTTCGCGCTGGATGCCGGCAGAGTACTGATGAATGTACGGAATTCGACGCTGCGGATTACTGAAAGTGATGTTGCTGCCGAGTGATGTCAATTGTCCGAGCGACGAGCCCGTGGGTTGAACCAGGCCGCTCGGGAACGGGTTGCTGAAAGCGTCGGCGCGCGGGATGAACTGGTTGGCGCCGCCGCCGGTTAACGTGCCGGTGTACGGTGTGATGACGCTGAAACCGGTCGAGCCGCCATATTCAGCCGACGGGAAGTAAAAGAGTCCGTAGCCGCCGCGCAGCACGGTCTTGTCGTTGAACTGATAAGCGACGCCGACGCGCGGCTGGAAGTTATTGCGGTCGGGTTCGAACGCGCCGCGCGGTTGTCCGCCGACATCCGTGAAGAGCAACCCGCCCGTCAGGTTGGCGCACGCGGGGCAATCCGTCGCCGAGGCATTCCTGACGGTAGCCGCCAACGGATTGGTCTGGTCGATGGCGAAGCCGCGATTCTGACGGTTAAAGCGTTCGACCGGCGGTTGTTCGTAGTCGTAGCGAAATCCCAAGTTCAAGGTCAGGCGCGGCGTGACCTTGATATCGTCTTGAACGTAGGCGGCGTAATAGCCCCACTGAAAAGTCGTGGGGGAAAGGTTCTCCACTTGGGTAGCATTACCGACGTTACCGTTGCAATTACCATTGTTCGATGGAGTGCCGAGCAGCAGGTCGGCGAACGCCGCGCCTCCGGTCGTCAAATTTTGCGGATTACGTGCGGTGAACTGGTTGGTGAAACAGAAGGCTCCGCCACCGAAGTTGAACGAACCGCCCGATTGATTCACCTGAAAACGGCGATATTCACCACCGAACTTGAACGTGTGTTTGCCCGTGATCTTCGTTAGATAGATTGGCACGCTGAACGTGTTAGTGATGTTCGAGTTCGGGTTGCGCGAGCCGAATTCGGGAATCCCGCCGGCAGGATCATTGAACCCTATGCGCGGCACAATCGAGACCGGTCGGGTGTTTGAGAAAGCTTGCGAGAAGCCCAGGGACGTGGCATCGAACGGCGATGATGCCTGGCGAAAAGCCGCTTGCAAGAAGCGTGAGAAGCCGAAGCGCACGTTCAAAATCGAAGTCGGTGAAAGCGTCGTCGTCGAGTCAATCACCACGCCGTAGTTTTCACGTACTAAGGGTCCCTGCTGGTCGATACCTAGACCGACACGATTGTTGCCGCCGAAAGCGAACGAATCTCGGCGGTTGTTCACAAAACGGACGAACATGCGCTGACTGTCGCTGAACGTGTGATCGACGCGGGCGACGTACGAGTGAAAATCTTCCGTTCCTTGCCCTTCGCTCAGGTAAAAGTTATTAAACCTCTGAGTCGCCGTCCCCACATTCGGCAGCGAAAAGCCGTTGACGATATTCTGGCCGACCACGCTGATGCGGTTCGCCGGAATGATGTTGCCGGGAAACGGATCGCGGATAAACTGTCCCGGGTTATTCGGGTCGGGGCGCGTGGTCAGTGGGTCGTAGATCGTGATGCCGGATTGGGAGAAATTACCGCTACGTTCCAGCAGCGTCGGGACCGTGCTAAATCCCTGTCCCGGAAGTATTTCTCTATATTTCTCGGCATTGAACAAAAAGAAGGTTTTTTCCCGACCATTATAGAAATACTTGCCACCCTCGCCAAAGCGCGGAATGCGAAGTGGGCCTGACAACACAAAACCGTACTGATCGATATCGTTGCCGCCGAGGTTCTCCCCCGTCAACTGGTCTCTGGTAAAGCGTGGGCTGGCTTCCTGCCCGGCGAAGGGGCCGGAGGCAAGGGTGCCGCGCGAATTGTTGGCAAACCCGTTGGCGTTCAACTGATAGCGCCGTGCGAATTCATAGACTGAGCCGTGATAATCGCTGCCGCCTGATTTGATGGTGATGTTGATAGTGCCGCCCCCCGTGCGCCCGAACTGCGCATCGTAGGAGTTGGTTTGAATTTTAAATTCTTCGGTCGCCTCCGCCGAAGGGACAAAGGCGATGTTGTTGCTGCTCACCGTGCGGGTCGCGTTAGCATCACTGATGGCGTTGTTCGGCGTGCCGTCGAGCAGGAAGTCGTTGTGGCGGTTGAGTCCGCCGTTGATCGAGAAGTTGACGTTGTCGCCGTTATCGAATGGGCGGTTGAACGTCGGGTTGCCGTTAAAGGTCACGCCGGGCGCGAGCGACGCGAGGTTAATCGGGTTGCGGCCAACTAAAGGCAGTTCGGTGATGCGCGCGTTCTCGATCACCTGTCCGCGTGATGCCGAATCTGCTTCGAGCAATGGGGCGTCGGCGTTCACAGTGATCGTCTCGCCGACTTGACCGACCTCAAGGCTGACATCGAAAGTTGCCGTTGAAGCGGTGAACAGTTCGACCATGTCGCTCTCCGCCCGCTTGAAGCCCTGCGCCTCCACGCTGACGGTGTAGCGCCCCGGTTGCAGGGCGGTGACGGTGTAATTGCCCTCATCGCCGGTAACGACATCGATGGTAATGTTCGTCTGCTGGTTTTTGATGCTGACCTTCGCGCCGGGGACTGATGCGCCGGCAGCATCGCCGACCCGCCCGGTCAGGGTCGCGCGAGATTCTTGCGCGAAACTTGAGATTGTTAGGCATAAGACAGCCGCTAAGATGGCTGGCACACGTCGATAAAAGCTGGGGGCCATAAACTTCCTCCTAAAAGAGAACTACAAGGTGTGATTTGTCGCCAGAGACTGTCGCTGATAGTGGAACCACTGCAAGAGCCGAATACGCGAAAGTGGAACGGCCGATCTCCGGTCTGGATGGGTAGATACTAACGACACCCGAGACAGGAAATCAAGCAGTTTTTTTTAACAGTTTAGAAATCAGTCCGGAAGTCGAACAAAGCCCCTAGGTCTGGGGCAATAACCACGGGTCTTTTGCCCCACCAATTGCCGAAGGACGACAGGGCGGCGGGCAGCCGGCAGCCCCCGCTCAGGAGCCGCCCTCTTCTCTGTGCTCTCTCGTGTGACCTCTATGTCTCTCTCGTTAGAGACGACCGTCCGCGCCACTCAATCAACGCTTCGACCACTCCCTCGTGTCTCGATTCAGACAAGCGGTGATGCTCGTCATCCGTTCTTTTTCTCGAACTCTTTCATGAACGCGACGAGCGCCTCAGCGCCTTCGCGCGGGAAAGCGTTGTAGATCGAGGCGCGGATGCCGCCGACCGAGCGGTGTCCCTTAAGCCCATCGAGTCCGGCAGCGGTCGCTTCTTTCGCGAACTGCTTCTCCAAATCTTCCGACGGCAAGCGAAACGTCACGTTCATCAACGAGCGCGCTTCAGGGTCAGCGTGGCCGCGATAAAAATCGGTCGCGTCAATCGCGTCGTAGATCATCTTTGCCTTCGCTTCGTTCTCGCGGTGCATCCCGTCGAGGCCGCCCTTTTCCTTCAACCACTGACACACCAAATTGAGAATGTAGATTCCCCACGTGTTCGGCGTGTTGTACAGGGATTTATTTTCAACATGCGTGCGATAGTCGAGCATCGTGTGCAGGCCGTCAGGGATACGCGCGAGCAGGTCGTCGCGGATGATGACGAGCGTCACGCCCGACGGCCCCATGTTCTTCTGCGCGCCGGCATAGATCAGGGCGTATTTCTCCAACGGAATCGGGTGCGACAGAATGTCCGACGACGCATCGGCGACAAGCGGCACTTCGCCCACTTCTGGTTCCGCGTGCCACTCGACGCCCTCAATCGTTTCGTTCGTCGTGATGTGGACATATGCGGCATGCGGGTCGAGTTTGAGTTGATCCTGCGGCGGGATATTTTTGAAGCCGCCATCTTGCGTGCTCGCGGCGACGTTGACTCCGCCGACGCGCTTCGCTTCCTTGACGGCCTTCTTGCCCCAACTGCCGGTCACGATGTAATCGGCGCTCCCGCCTCCGGGCAGCAGGTTGATCGGTATCATCGAGAACTGAAGGCTCGCGCCGCCCTGCAAAAACAGGACGCGGTAGTTTTCGGGGATGCCCATCAATTCACGCAAGGATTGCTCTGCACTGTTGATGATGTCGTCAAATTCCTTGGAACGGTGGCTGATTTCCATCACCGACATCCCGACACCCGGTAGACTCAACATCTCGCGCTGCGCTTGTTCGAGCACCGGCACCGGCAGCATCGCCGGCCCCGCGCTGAAGTTAAAGATTCTCTCGGTCATTGTTTTCAAGTCTCCTAAAATTGCGAATCAAAGTGGCCTTAAAAAAGCGGGTCTTCGTCTTACTTTGGCTTACTGTTTCCGTCCGTGAGTTGATGACGACCGCGCACCACACGGGCCGCCACGCGCGTTGTCAGCGAGCGCGGCACGAAGCGCACGGCTTCGGTCAGCAGAAAATTCCCCCAGCCGGAAACGACGTGACTTTTGTTACGCGCGAGCGCGGCGAGCGCCGTCTCGACGACCTCGGCGGGCGTCTGCGTGATGTTCTTTGGCGGTTGCTTGCCGTGCGCGGCGGCGAAGAAGTTGGTGTCCGTCGTCCCCGGACACAGCGCCAGCACCTTCACGCCGTAGACGCGATTCTCTTCCGACAACGCTTCCGAAAAAGAGAGCACGAACGCTTTGGTCGCGGCGTACGTCGCCATGTACGGCACCGGCTGAAACGCGGCGGTCGAAGCGACGTTGATCACCGCGCCCCGGCGTCGTTCGCGCATCGCCGGCAGGTAGAGGTGCGCGAGCGCGACGAGCGCCGTGATGTTTAAGTCGATCATCGCCACATCGCGCTCGACATCAAATTCAGTGAAGTCGCCCATTGAGCCGAAGCCGGCGTTGTTGATGAGCGTTTCAACTTCCATTCCGCGCCGCGTCGTTTCGTCAAACAGCTTTTGCGGCGCATCGCGCTCCGTCAAATCGAGCGCGACGAACTGAGCATCGATTTTATGCGTGCGACTCAATTCCTCGCCGAGCGCCGCAAGTTTGTCCGCCGAGCGCGCGGTCAGTAAAAGGTTCTCACCGCGCCGCGCCAACTGTCGCGCGAACTCTTCGCCGATGCCGCTTGATGCTCCGGTGATGAGTGTTGTGTTCATGTTTCTGACACGTAGTGCGGCTCATTAAGCAGCGTGCTGATAAACTCTTCGTTCCTAAATCGAGACATGGAAGAATGGGACAGCGGCGAGCGAGTGGCGCTGGCAGGTATTTTTAACACAGAGACACGGAGGCATCACAGAGGACACAGAAAAGATTTATTGGTGTTCTGTCTTTCTCTGTGCTCTCTGTGTGACCTCTGTGCCTCTCTGTGTTAAGTCGGTGTCCCACTCTCGTATGCTCTGATTTAGTGACGTCTTATGCGACGTTATGGATTAAATGTTTAGCAAAGAAAGCTCAATGATGTCCGCGTTCTCTTCCCTCAAACGCTTGAGCGTCTCGTCCGATGGGGCGGCTTCGAGATTAATGCGGGCGACCGCCGCCTCGGAGCCTTCGAAGATGATGTTCTCCATCTCCTGCACGTTGATCGTCGCGGCGCGGATCGCGTCGAGGACAGTGGCGAGCACGCCGGGGCGGTCGCGGTGGCGGACGACGAGCAGGTGCGTCGCGGGCGTGCGCGCCGCGAGGTTGACGACGTTCGGAACTTTGCCCGTCTCTTTGAAGGCGCGAATGATGCGCACCGTCTCGGCGGCAATCGCCTCCTGCGCCTGATCGGTCGAGGCGCCGATGTGGTGCGTGCCGTAGAGGTTCGCCTCTTTCGCAATCTCGTCGGTGAACTCTTCCGTCGCGGAGCTTGGCTCCACGGCGTACACGTCCAGTCCCGCGCGAATCCCGCGCTCGCGCATCGCCTTCAACAGCGCCGCTTGATCCACGACTTCGCCGCGCGCGGTGTTAATGAAGCACGCGCCGTCGCGCATCGCGCCGAAGAAGTCCGCGCCGATGACCCCTCGAGTCTCCGGCTTCAACGCGAGATGCACGCTGATGATGTCGGCTGCGCTCGCCACCTCCTGCGGACTCGCTTTGTACTCGACGTCCAACTCTGCGGCACGCTCCGGCGTCAGGCTGCGACTCCACGCGACGACCGGCATCCCGAACGCACGCGCGCGTGTAATCATTTCCTGCCCGATCTTCCCCGTCCCGATCAAGCCGAGCGTCCGCCCGTAGAGTCCGCGCGCCTTGGAAAACTCCTTTTTGTTCCAACGCCCCTGACGTAGTTCGATGACGTTATCCGCGACGCGCCGATCCAGCGCGAGGATCAACGCGAACGCCAACTCTGCGACAGCGACGGAATTCTTACCCGGACAGTTCGAGACGTAGATGCCGCGTCGCGACGCCGCCGCCACATCAATCGTGTTGTAGCCCGCCCCGGCGCGCACCACTAATTTCAGCGCGCCCGCATCGAGCATCGCTTCGTTGACTTTGGTCGAACGCACCACCAGCGCATCCGGCCCCGTCGCGCGAATCGCTTCAACCAGCGTCTCATCCTTCACGTCTGGCCGGTAGACAACTTCACAACCAATGGCCGCCAAACCATCACGGCCTGACTGTTCGAATTTATCAGCAATGAGTATGCGCATAGCAGTTTTCAGTTTTCAGTTAAAGAGCATCAGCTTCGAATTACCGGAGCAGCAGCAACCATGTCGGACGCCTGATCTGCTGAAAACTCAAAACTGAAAACTGAAAACTCTATATCCCGTGAATCAAAATTCCGTCCCGCAGCTTCGGCTCGAACCAAGTGGACTTCGGTGGCATGATGCTGTTGACGTCGGAGACGCGGAGCAGGTCGTCAATCGAGGTCGGGTGGAGTGCGAACGCGACGGCCGCGCGCCCACCATCAACGAGTTGTTCCAGTTCCTGCGTGCCGCGAATGCCACCGACGAAATCAATGCGCTTATCGGTGCGCACGTCCTTAATGCCGAGAACAGAGTCGAGCAAATTATCTTGCAGCACGCTCACGTCGAGCGCGGCGACCGGATCACCCTCGGTCGATGGCGCGCCACTTTTCAGCGTCAAGCCGTACCAGTTTTTATCGAGGTACATGTGCCAGTGGCCGCTCTTGCCGGGGCCGCGCGAGTTCGCGTTTTCCGTCACGTCGAAGCGCTCCCTCACTTTCGCCAGAAACCCTTCCCGGCTCATCCCGTTCAAGTCTTTCACGGCGCGGTTGTACGGGAGAATCTGCATTTGATCGGATGGGAAAACGACTGCGAGGAAACGGTTGTACTCTTCGTCGCCGGTGTGGTTCGGATTCTGCGCGCGCAAGCTTGCGCGTGCGCGGGCGGCGCTCGCGGCGCGGTGATGACCGTCGGCGATATACAGCAGTGGCACCTCGTTAAACGCACGCGCGAGTTGCTCGGGAGAGCGGGTGCGCCAGACGGTATGCCGGACGCCGTCCTCGGCGGTGAAATCATAGAGCGGCGCGCCGGATGTTTCACCCGCGACGAGCGCGTCAATGCGGCGGTCGGCACGGTAGGTGAGAAAAACCGGGCCGGTCTGTGCGCGCAGCGTGATCATGTGCCGCGTGCGGTCGTCCTCTTTGTCGGGGCGCGTGAATTCGTGCTTGCGAATCAACCCCCGGTCGTACTCGTCAACCGAGACGCAACACGCGACGCCGGTCTGCACGTGCTCGCCCATCTTCAAGCGATAGAGGTAGAGGCTCGGCGCGCCCTCAACTTCGAGCGGGCAGGTGTTGATGAGCTTCTGAAAATTGTCCGCCGCGCGCGCGTACACGGCGTCGCTGTAGATGTCCGTGCCTTCGGGCAACTCGATCTCCGGGCGCGAGACGCGGAGAAAACTGAACGGGTTGTCGGAGGCCATCGCGCGCGCCTCCAAGGTGTTGACGACATCGTAAGGCACGCTCGCGACTTGCTCGACCTTTTCAACCGGCGGACGCAGCGCGCAAAATGAATGGATGGCAGACACGGGGACTTCTCCTTCAGGAAACGAATGTTGGAATAATTGCGGAGCTTTGACTGCTAAGACTAGCTGTATGCACGGCTGTTTGCCAAGTCCGGACGCGAAGATCATCAGATGTCAAAAGGCAAAAGTGAAAAGGTAAAACTGAAAGACCGGCAAGCATTGGCCTTCGATTGAATCCTCACAGCGAAGAACGTTTGCTCAGGTATCTAAGTACCCAAGCAAACGTTTTTCGGGATGAGGATTGAGCATACCAAGCGTCAATTCTTTGTTTTCACTTTTGCCTTTTACCTTTTCACTTTTGCCTTCCCCATACTGTGTCTCTGTGTTAAAACCAACTCGTCGCAGCTACCAACTTCAAATCAAACATTCATCGTAAGCGATCAGCAGTCAGCGATCAGCTAAAACAAAGTCAGCGCGCGGGCCTTTCGCTCTCGCTGAACCAGGCACGCCACTGAAGACCCGGCGCGGCGCATGATTGGTTGACCGCTGACTGCTAATAGCTGAACGCTTACCATTCATCTAAAGAGGAATTTTATGTCTGAAGATTTAGCGAGCCGAGCATGCGTACCATGTCACGGCGGCGTACCACGCATCACGGGCGGCGAGATCGAACCTTTCATGAAACAACTTCCAGGTTGGGCGGTCGTCGCGGAGCATCATCTGAAAAGAGAGTATAAGTTCACAAACTTTCGCGACTCGCTCGCGTTCGTCAACCGCGTTGGCGAAATCGCGGAGCGCGAGGGGCACCATCCTGACATCGCGTTCGGCTGGGGCTACGCGAAGATCGAAATCTGGACGCACGCCATTGATGGCCTCAGTGAAAGCGACTTTATCCTCGCCGCAAAGCTCAACGACCTCTGACAGAAAGCAAGCTGAAGAAGGCTAAAGGTAAAAGTAAAAAGGCAAAAGTGAGGCGGAGACGAACTTCATCCAACAGTGACGTTAGTTGGGCATTCTAAACTTCCTTACTTTTGACTTTTGCCTTTTCACTTTTGCCTTCCTAATGTTCGCGGTGTTATATCTTACGCCCTGTTTTTCCCACTAGACGGCGGTTGCTTGTCGGCACGACTGCGCTCTTCACTGCGCGGCTGGCGGCCCCCAAATTTTGAAAGGTGTACATAACATCATGGCGAATAAAACTTCCATCACCGTGGCGCACGGCGACGGCATTGGCCCTGAAATCATGGCCGCGACGCTTCACATTTTGCAGCAGGCGGGCGCCGAGCTTGATATTGAAACAATCGAAATCGGCGAGAAAGTTTATCTCGCGGGAATCAACACCGGTATCGCCGGGAGCGCGTGGGATAGTTTGCGTCGCACCAAAGTGTTCCTGAAAGCGCCGATCACCACACCGCAGGGCGGCGGCTACAAGAGCCTTAACGTCACCGTCAGAAAAACCCTTGGCCTCTATGCCAATGTGCGCCCGTGCGTCTCGTATCATCCGTTCGTCGAAACGAAGCATCCCGTGATGGATGTCGTCATCGTCCGCGAGAATGAAGAGGACGTGTACGGCGGCATCGAGCACCGCCAGACCGATCAGGTCTATCAATGTCTGAAACTTATCACCCGACCGGGATGCGAAAAGATCGTCCGCTACGCTTTCGAATATGCACGCCGCAACAACCGTCGGAAAGTGACGTGCTTTACGAAAGACAACATCATGAAGCTGACCGACGGCCTCTTTCACAAGGTCTTCGATGAAATCGCCCCTGAGTATTCCGACATTGAAAACGAGCATTGGATCGTGGACATCGGCGCGGCGAAACTTGCCGACACGCCCGAAGCCTTCGACGTGGTGGTGATGCCGAATCTCTACGGCGACATCCTTTCCGATATTGCCGCGCAGATTGCCGGATCAGTTGGGCTGGCGGGTTCGGCGAACATCGGCGAGAGCGTCTCGATGTTTGAAGCCATCCACGGCAGCGCGCCGCGCCGCGCGGGACAGAATCTGGCGAACCCGACCGGGCTACTGCTCGGCTCGATCATGATGCTTGTTCATATCGGCCAGACCGACATCGCCGAGCGCGTGCATAACGCCTGGCTTCGCACCATCGAAGAAGGCGTTCATACATATGACATCTACTCGGAAGGCGTCAGCAAAGAAAAGGTCGGGACGCGCGAGTTTGCCGAAGCGGTCGTCAAACGTCTGGGGCATAAGCCGGAGACCTTGAAGGCCGTCGCGTATAAAGCCGTGGCGGACGACGCGGCGATCAATAAACCCTACGTTTATAGTCATCCGAAGGCCGTCAAAGAAACCGTCGGTATTGATGTCTTTCTACACTGGACGGAAGGCACCGCTAATCAACTTGGTGAAGCGATCAAGCGACTTGAAGGTGACGGCGTCCGACTAGAGATGATCAGCAATCGCGGCGCCAAAGTTTGGCCCGACGGCCACGACGAAACTTTCTGCACAGACCATTGGCACTGTCGCTTCATGGCGGAAGCAAAGGGCGGCACCATCACCCACGCGCAGATCATCTCGCTTCTCAAGCGCGTTGCCGACGCCGGTTTCGACTTTATCAAGACCGAGCACCTCTGCAACTTCGACGGCAAGGCCTTCTACGCCTTTGCACAGGAACAGTAGTAGTTAAGGATGAGGGACTCTTAAGGGATGAGGGATGAGGGATGAGAGATGAGGCGCCACTGAAAAAGAGTAAGGCAACACTGCGATCACGACAGGCGGAGCAGGCGGCTGTTGCTTCATCTGTCATCCCTCATCCCTCATCCTTCCCGCTGGTCGCCGTCATTATGGGGAGCACGTCCGACTGGGAGACGATGCGCCACACGGCGGAAGTGCTCGCGCGCTTTGACGTGCCGCACGAGTCGCGCGTCGTGTCGGCGCACCGCACACCGGCGTGGATGACCGAGTTCGCGACCATTGCTGAAGAGCGCGGCATTGAAGTCATCATCGCAGGTGCGGGCGGCGCGGCGCATCTGCCCGGCATGGTCGCGGCGCAGACGCTCGTCCCGGTGCTCGGCGTGCCCGTCGAGAGTCGCGCGCTGAAGGGCATGGATTCGCTACTGTCGATTGTGCAGATGCCCGCCGGGATTCCGGTCGGGACGCTCGCGATTGGGCAGGCGGGCGCCACCAACGCGGCGCTTCTCGCCATTGCGATCCTCGCCAACACGCGACCTGAGTTGCGCGACCGCCTGCGAACATTTCGCGCTGAACAGACCGAGAAAGTCCGCGAGGCTGTGCTCCCTTGACACCTATTAAGCCCGTCCTCCCCGGCTCGACTATCGGCGTGCTCGGCAGCGGCCAACTCGGTCGCATGTTCGCCATCGCCGCGCGCCGCATGGGCTACCGTGTTCACACCTTTTCACCCGACTCCGACACGCCGACCGGTCAGGTCGCTGATTACGAAATCGAAGCTTCTTATGATGACCTCGATGCGGTGCGCGAGTTTGCGCGCGGCGTCGATGTCGTGACATTCGAGTTCGAGAACGTTCCAGCGGCGACCGTTCAAGCGGCCTCGGAGTTCGCGCCAGTGCGACCCGGCGGTGACGTATTGCACATCGCGCAGCACCGCCTTCGCGAAAAAACTTTCCTCGCCACTCACGGCTTTCCCGTCGCGCCTTTCAGACATATCACTTCGGTTGAAGAACTCCGCGCAGCTCTGGAAGAAATCGGCTGTCCGGCGATTCTTAAAACCGCCGGCTTCGGCTACGACGGCAAAGGGCAATCGAAAATACTTTCGGCAGATGAATCGGAAAAAGCGTTCGCCACGATCAGCGGGCGGGAAGCGGTGCTCGAAGCGTTCGTTGATTTCGAATGCGAAGTGTCGGTCGTCGCGGCGCGCGGCTGCGAAGGTGAGTTCGCGCACTATGGTGTAATCGAGAATGAACATCAGCGGCACATTCTCGACATCTCAATCGCGCCCGCGCGCGTGCCCGACAAGACGGTGACGCAAGCAATCGAAATTACACGGAGCGTGCTCGAAACTCTCGGTGTTGTCGGCGTGACGTGCGTCGAGTTTTTTCTGACGCGAGACGGCAAACTTTTAATCAACGAACTCGCGCCGCGCCCGCACAACTCCGGCCACCTCACTGTCGATGCTTCTGTGACCAGCCAGTTCGAGCAGCAAC
>JACDEG010000092.1 GCA_013816505.1 Pyrinomonadaceae bacterium
CGGGCGCACTCAGTACTCAAACATGACAGGTAAATCGTGACAGGTGACAGGAAAGATTGAATTCAGTGCCGCACCGGACGATCCTGTAGGCTGGAATCTTTACCAAAATACTTTGGTTCCGCTCGGAAACATTCATGTGCCTTAACTCTTTCTTGTCACCTGTCACCCGTCACCCGTCACGTTTGAGTAGTGACAATGCACTGACGCTGCTGCTCGACCGCGTCACGAAACGGTTTGACGAGTTCATCGCCGTCAATGATCTGAGCCTCGCCGTACCGCCCGGAAAAATCTTCGGCCTGCTCGGCCCAAATGGGGCTGGCAAGACGACGACCATCCGCATGATCGTCAACATCACGGCCCCCGACTCCGGCAGCATCCGCCTCTTCGGTCGTTCGATGAACGCCGCGCTACAGAATCGCATCGGCTATCTGCCGGAAGAGCGTGGCCTCTACAAAAAAATGAGGATCGACAAGCAGCTTCATTTCCTCGGTGAGTTAAAGGGGATGGGTGCGGGCGCCGCCGAAAAAGCGATTGATTACTGGCTCGACCGGATGAAGCTGGCGAAGTGGAAAGGGAGCCTGACCGATGAGCTTTCCAAAGGGATGCAGCAGAAGATTCAGTTCATCGCGACCGTGATGCACAATCCCGATCTGTTGATTCTGGATGAGCTTTTCTCCGGCCTCGACCCGGTCAACGCAGAGTTGATGAAAGAGGTTGTGCTCGAACTGAAGGCCGCTGGACGCACGATCATCTTCTCGACGCATATGATGGAACAAGCCGAGGAATTGTGCGACGACATCTGCCTGATTAACCGGTCGCGGAAGGTTCTGGAGGGGAGCGTGCGTGAGGTAAAGAAAGGCTTTGGGCGAAACGCGGTCGCGTTGCGCGCCGACAACGCCAACGGCGTGCTTGATGACCTGCGGCTGGTGGCGAAGGTCAAGCCCTGCGGCGACCACGTCGAAGTCCTGCTGGCCGAAGGTGCCACTGCCCAAGACTTGCTGAAACACCTCGTCGCGGGCGGCGCGCGTGTTTCAAAGTTTGAGCAAGTCGAACCGAGTCTGCGTGACATCTTCATCGCGAAGGTTGGTGAGCAGCAATGAGAAAAATGCTGGTGGTCATCAGACGCGAGTACACGCAGGGCGTGCGGAGCAAAACCTTCGTCATCTCGACCGTGCTCGGCCCCATCATGATGATCGTCTTCACCGTCGTGCCGGGTCTGCTGCTCAGTCTCAACACAGGCGACGCGACGCGCCTGGCTGTCGTCGATCAGACAGGTAAGCTGTACGAACGCGTCAGGGATTCGATCATGCGCGGCGACGATGTTGAGAGTGCTGTGTTGGGCGGGCAAATGCCAGACCCACAGGCCGCCGGCAACGCGACGGCGCAGTCGCAACCCACCCCCGTCTCACCGGATGCGCGTTACACGCTTGAACAAGTGATGACCGACGGACGCTCCCTGGAAGATATTAAACGCGAATTGGACGAGCGCGTGCGGAACAAGGAGCTTGATGCTTACGTCATGCTTCCCCGGAATGTTCTGGAGCCGACTGGCGAGGCCAGTTATTACGGCCGCAACCTCGGTGATGTATTCAGCATCAGCCGGCTCCAGAATCGTTTGAGCCGCGCGGTCATCAGTCAGCGCTTGATCGAAGCCAACATTGACCAGAGGCGCGTCGATGAACTTTCCAGAGACATTCGGATGAGCACCACCAAGGCCGGCGGAGGGGGCCGCGAGGAAAGACAATCTGGCAGCTTCTTCCTCGCACTCGGCGTCGGGTTGTTTATCTACGTCGCGGTTCTGATGTACGGGCAAGTGATCCTGTCGGCGGTGGTCGAAGAGAAAACTTCGCGCATCGTCGAGGTCCTTTTCTCGTCCATTGGTGCGTTTCCGCTGATGGCCGGCAAATTGATCGGCGTATCGCTTGTCGCGCTCACGCAATACGCGCTGTGGGCGTTGCTGTTTGCCGCGTTCGCGCTGTACGGCGCGGGCATGTTGGCGGCCAGCGGCGTCGATGTCGCGCTGCCGCAAATCGCGCCGTCGCTCGCGATTTACGCGCTGCTCTTTTTCCTACTTGGGTTTTATATTTACGCGACGCTTTACGCGCTCCTCGGTTCGATGGTCACATCGGAGAAGGAAGGCGGGCAACTGTCGCTGCCCATCGTGTTTCTGCTGATGACCGGCATCTACCTCGCCTTCCCGGTGATTCGCAGCCCCGGTTCGTCCTTCTCTGTCTGGGTGTCGATGATTCCGTTCTTCTCGCCGATCACGATGCTGGTCCGCATCGTCACCGAGACGCCGCCCTTCTGGCAAATCGCGCTCTCACTTCTGATCGGCGTCGCCACCGTCATCCTTCTGGTGTGGTTCGCGGCGCGCGTCTATCGCATCGGAATGTTGATGTACGGCAAGCGCGCCAGCATCCCAGAAGTGCTGCGCTGGGTGAGGCAGACTTAAGCAGTTTTCAGTTTGAATGGAGTAGATGCGGCTTTTTCTTCGACTACCTTCTGTATGATGATAGCTCTACGAATTACTGAAAACTCAAAAACTGAAAACTCAAAACTGCTATGGGCATTGAGATTGAAAAAAAATATCGTCTCGCGCGCGAGCAGGAAGCGACGGTGCGGCGGCGTCTGCTCGATGTCGGAGCCGTGGCGGGCGAGCAGGAGTTTGAAGTAAATACGCTCTACGGCGGGCACGGCCTCGACCCGCAAACCCGCGTCTTGCGCCTGCGGCGCGTCGGCATTCGCGCGATCCTCACTTTCAAGGAGCGCTACGCCACGGAATCCGCGATCAAGCATCAACGCGAAGACGAAACCGAAGTTTCTGACCCCGACGCACTTGCCGCCATCCTCGACGCACTCGGCTACCAACCCGTCCTGATTTACGAGAAGCGCCGCACGACCTGGCACATCGCTGGCGTCGAGTTAGTGATTGACGAACTCCCCTTTGGCCTGTTCATGGAAATCGAAGGTCAGGAGTCTGACATCAGCAAAGCCGAGTCGCTCCTCAACCTTTCAGGCGCTGAAACGGAACACGCTTCGTATCCCGCACTGACCGAGCGTCACGGCACACTAATCGACGGTGTCATCGAAGCGCGCTTCGCGAAATAAGATGTCAGATGTCGGATGTCAGATGTTGGACAGAACATCTGCGTGCCTCAACTAACATCCGGCATCTCACCTCTTACATCTGTTCCTCGGTGTCTCTCACTGTTGTAGAAAACGAAAGCGGCCTCGCTCGTATGAGGCGAAGCCGCTTTCGTTTTTTTGGTTGAACAGTTGGACTACATGCCCATGCCGCCGCCCATGCCGCCGCCCATGCCGCCGGGCATCCCTGAGGCACCCCGGTCGTCTTCAGGAAGCTCCGAGACGAGGGCTTCGGTCGTCAGCATCAGGCCCGCGATTGACGCGGCGTTCTGCAGCGCCGAGCGGGTGACCTTGGCCGGGTCGATGACGCCCGCTTTGACGAGGTCTTCGTACTCTTCGGTCGCCGCGTTGAAGCCAAAGTTCTCGTTCTTCTCAGCGCGCACGCGCTCGACGACGACCGCACCCTCTTTGCCTGCGTTGTAGACGATCTGACGCAACGGCTCTTCGAGCGCACGTTTCACGATGGTGACGCCGATCTGCTCGTCCGGGTCGCCCTCGCCGTCAGCGAACAGTCTGAACTTTTCGAGCACCTTGGCCGCGCGCACCAAAGCGACGCCGCCGCCGGGTACGATGCCTTCTTCAACCGCCGCGCGTGTGGCGTGCATTGCATCCTCAACGCGTGCCTTCTTCTCCTTCAACTCCGTCTCGGTCGCCGCACCGACGCGGATCACCGCCACGCCGCCGACGAGCTTCGCGAGGCGCTCCTGCATCTTCTCGCGGTCGTAGTCCGAAGTGGTGTCTTCGATCTGCGCACGCAGAGTCTTCACGCGGCCCTCGATGTCGGCAGACTTACCGCCGCCTTCGACGAGGGTCGTGTTGTCTTTGTCAATCGTCACCTTCTTGGCGCGACCGAGGTCTTCGATCTTGACGTTCTCCAGCTTGATGCCGAGGTCGTCGCTGATCACGCGACCGCCGCTCAGAATCGCGATGTCTTCGAGCATCGCTTTGCGTCGGTCGCCGAAGCCCGGAGCCTTAACCGCCGCGACGTTAAGCGTGCCGCGCAGCTTGTTAACGACGAGGGTGGCGAGCGCTTCGCCCTCGACATCCTCAGCGATAATCAACAGCGGCTTACCCATCTTGGCGATCTGCTCAAGCAGGGGCAGAAGGTCTTTCATCGAGCTGATCTTCTTTTCGTTGATGAGAATCAGCGGGTTGTCGAGCACCGACTCCATGCGCTCAGGGTCGGTGACGAAGTAAGGCGACAGATAGCCGCGGTCGAACTGCATGCCCTCGACCACTTCGAGCGAAGTCTCCATCGTCTTCGACTCTTCGACGGTGATGACACCGTCCTTGCCAACCTTGTCCATCGCTTTCGCGATCAACTCGCCAATGGTGCGGTCGCCGTTCGCAGAGATGGTGCCGACCTGGGCAATCGCGTCGCCTTTGACGGGCTTCGAGAGTCTGCTGATCTCTTCGACCGCGCGCACCACCGCCTTTTCGATGCCGCGCTTCAAGGCCATCGGATTCGCACCTGCCGCGACGGTCTTCACGCCTTCGCGGAAAATCGCCTGCGCCAACACGGTCGCGGTGGTCGTCCCATCGCCCGCGATGTCCGAAGTTTTCGAAGCCACTTCACGCACCATCTGCGCGCCCATGTTTTCGAGAGAGTCTTTCAACTCAATCTCTTTCGCCACCGTCACACCGTCTTTGGTGATGGTCGGTGAGCCAAACTTCTTGTCGAGGACGACGTTGCGTCCCTTCGGGCCGAGCGTAATCTTTACCGCGTCGGCGAGTTGGTTGACGCCGCGCAAAATCGCCGCGCGCGACTCCTCACCGTGAACAACTTGCTTTGCCATAATCTTTATCTTCTCCTTAACAACATGTCTGATTCTTTGAAACTAAAAAACGGCCACAGTCTCTTATTTGGTAAGACTATTTGCCGCCTTTTTTGCCGGCCTGTTGCTGTCCGGCGGCCGCGCCGGCGCGCTGGATGATTCCGAGAATCTCTTCCTCGCGCATGATCAAGTACTCTTCGTTGTCGATCTTGATCTCAGAGCCGCTGTACTTGCCAAACAAGACGCGGTCACCGGCCTGGACATCGAGGGACTGGCGCGAGCCGTCGTCCTTATACTTGCCCTCGCCGACGGCGATTACTTCGCCTTCCTGCGGCTTCTCTTTCGCCGAGTCGGGGATGATGATGCCTCCGCGTACCTGTTCGCCTTCTTCGATACGCCGCACGATCACGCGATCATGCAATGGTTTGATGTTTGTCGCCATTATGCTCCTTTCAGGATTTCACCAACATTTGAATGGTGAGATTAGTTTGATTGCTCGAAAAATGAGGTGGAACTTGCCATCACTCGCACACTAATAGAGCGGTAGTTATGAGAGACGCACCCGACGTTGAAATTGATACTATTGCATCTCTCTAACTTAGCACTCCCGTAAAGCGAGTGCTAAGAATATAGTCACGTTGTGTTGATTGTCAATGGCAGCGATTGTGCATGTTCAACCTTTGGGACGAAGAACGCGCGTTCCAATTACGCTGAGCATGGTCAGATGATAAGTTCTGGAAGGGCAAACTGGATTTCGTCTGCGCTCTTGTTAAATTTTATCTGGTTTGAGAGTCTTGCTTCTTGAAATTATGCCTGAAGGCGGGGCTACGTCGGCAAAAGCGCCCTCGCCACTCGCGGCAGAATCGATGTCTATTATTCAGGAAAGTCCCGGAGCCAAAAAGGTTTATGTCCGCACCGCAAATTTCTGAATTACACCAAACTTACCTCAATCCGGTGCACAACCGTTCGTGCCCGGACCCGTTCGTGTTGAAATACTGTGGGGAATATTGGGCCTACTGCACTGGTTTTTGGCATGATGGGCGGTGCTTCGGCGTATTGCACTCGCGCGACCTGGTCAACTGGCGGGAATTCGCGGGCGCGCTGGAGCCTCTGCCCGGTGGCGCGCCCTGTTATTGGGCGCCGGAAGTGGTCTACGAAAACGGCAAGTTTTTAATGTACTACAGCGTTGGCAACGAGGCCCGAATGGAGATTCGTGTCGCTGTCGCCGACCAGCCGGACGGCCCGTTCGTCGATAGCGGGCATCGCTTAACGACTGAAGAGTTTGCGATTGACGCGCACGTCTTTGTTGACGCGGACGGCACCCGGCATCTTTTCTATGCGACCGATTTCTTGACGCACAGCCACATCGGGACGGGCACGGTGCGCAACCGGATGCTTAATCCCTGGACGCTGGCCGGCGAGCCGCGCCCGGTGACGCGCGCGCGCTTTGACTGGCAGGTTTATGACGCGCAACGCGCGGAGAAGGGCGGAGTGCGCTGGCACACGGTCGAAGGGCCGACGGTGCTCAGGCGAAAACGGCTGTACTATCAAATGTTCAGCGGCGGCAATTGGCAGAACACGACCTATGGCGTCAGCTATGCGACGAGCGATGACCTTGAGACTCCGAACGAGTGGTCGCAAATCTGCGACGGCGAGCGCGTGCTGCCGATTCTCCGCACGCTGCCCGGTAAGGTCATCGGGCCGGGGCATAACTCGGTAGTGCGCGGCCCCGACAACCGACAACTCTTCTGCGTCTATCATCGCTGGGCGGAAGACTCCGCCGCCCGCGTATTGGCGATTGATCGGCTCGACTGGGTCGGCGAGCGGATGACTGTTTTCGGGCCGAGCACAACACCGCAACCGATTCCCACAGCACCGACGTTTGCCGATTACTTTGACGACAAACGAAGTTCCGGACTCGGTCAAAACTGGGATTGCATCGGCGGAAATTGGGCCGTCATTAAAGGCGCGGCGGTACAGAGTTCGATGGAGGCGGGCGCGGAAGCCGTGAGTGCCGTTCAAGCGACAAGCTTTCTGGTTGAAGTCAGCTTGCGCGCTATCGCCGGCGCGGAGCCGACCGGGGGCTTCGGCGTCGACTTAAAGAGTGACAGCGGGGAGCGGGTGTTACAGTACCGGATCAATGGGAAGAAGCAGGTTCATATCGCCGGAACGGTTGTTAACGACTGCCCGGCTGTGTTGGATTTGCCTGATGACTTTGACCCACATGCGTATCACTTGCTGCGGGTTGAGGCTGACACTCACCGCATGAGCGTGCTGCTCGACGGCAGACATGTTTATACGCAACTCGGCGTCGACAGCCGCGCGCCGGTCAGAGTGGCGCTGTGCGCTAATCGGACATCCGCCGCGTTCAAAGGGTTCGAGTTGACGGTCGGCTGGGAAGACCTCTTTGTAGAATCCGTGAGCGACCCGGTGCAACTCGGTTGGGCGACGGGCAGGTCGCACGACGCGTGGAAAATCAAGGATCACGAACTGACTTTCGACGCCGGCCCCGGCGAGCGCGGCATCATCACGAAAGGCCCTCTGCTAGAGTCGTATGAATTAGTGGTCAACGCGCGGCTGACGCATTTGTTGGACGGTGACGGTTGTTATGGCATTTACCCCGCGCTCGACTCAGAGGGAAACGGTGCGTTGCTTTCGTTGCATCGAAATGAAAGCCATTGGGTGCTTTGTTGGTGCGAGCCGGCGGAGTCTCGCACGTTCGCTTTACCTGCTGCCTTTGATCCGTTCATCAATCAACAGTTTCGTTTCAGAAAGCAGGACGGACGTTTAGTGATCCGGTTGGAAAGTGAAGTGCTCGGCGAAGTTGCGGTGCCCGCTGACGCGACACGCATCGGGTTGCATGCTGAGGGGGCGGGCGTCGCCTTCGAGATGGCGCGAGTCACGGCCGTGTGAGTCGTGACTCGTCTGATCGTTTTCGTCTGCTGTCTAGTTGATTTCGCTGGTAACAAATTTAATGTTGATGCCGAACGACGGCGATTTGCCTTCGCTAGTTCATAACGCGACAAGCGACCTTACTGTGGGACCACGGCCCGAAGATTTTATCTGGGCGAGCGGTATCGAAGACACGTTCGTGCCGCAGGTGAAACCCGGTCACCGCGCGCTCGACGAGTATGAGTTGATGGGGCACTACGAGCACTGGCGCGAAGACTTGGCGCTCGGACGCGAACTCGGCGCGCGTGCGCTACGTTGGGGAGTGCCGTGGTACTGCGTCGAGCCTCGACCCGGCAAATTCGACTGGCGTTGGACGGACGAGGTGCTGCCGTACATGGTCGAAGAACTCGGCATCGCGCCAATCATTGACCTGATGCATTACGGTTGCCCGCTGTGGATGAGTCGTCCGTTTATCGACAAAGAGTACGTCGGCGCGGTCTCTGCCTACGCCGCCGCGTTTGCTCGGCGTTATGTGGGACTCGTGCGTTGGTACACGCCGCTCAACGAGCCGCTGGTGAACGCGCTCAACTGCGGCAAGCGCGGACTGTGGCCGCCGTATCTGCGCGGCGACAGCGGTTACATCCGCGTCATGCTTCAACTCGTGAAGGGCATTGTTGCCACCGTCGAAGCGATCAGAGAAGTTGATCCGCGCGCGATGATGGTGCATGTCGAAGCGACCGGGTTGAGCCACGCCATCCGTCGGGACCTCGAAGCGCTGGCCCTCGAAGAACAGCACCGCGGCTATCTCAGCTACGATCTGCTCACTGGCCGGGTGACACCGGATCATCCGCTGCTTCCCTGGTTGCTGCGTAACGGCGTGGCCCCCGATGACTTGCTGGGTTTCGCGAAGCGCCCATTAAAGCTCGATGTGGTGGGGATGAACTTTTACCCGCAATGGTCGACACGGCATCTTTATATCGACAAGAGAGGCCGACTGGCGTTTCGACAGGTGCCGGACGACGCGGCGGGATTCACGGCGTTGATTAAAGATTATTACGAGCGCTACCAAGCGCCGATTATGATTACCGAAACGAGTGCCTTCGGGGCGGACGAGTTGCGCCTGGAGTGGCTGAAGACCTCGGTCGATGCTGTGAAGTCTCTGCGGGGGCAGGGGGTGCCGGTCATCGGTTACACGTGGTTCCCACTGTTCACTATGATCGACTGGCGTTACCGACACAAAACCGCCCCGGTCGAACGGTTCCGCATTGAACTCGGCATGTACCGATTGAAGGACGAGTCCCGCCCCGGTGAAGGCCGCTGGGCGCGCACGCCGTTGGTAGATCATTTTCGCAGCTACGTTGAGAATCCGCGTGAGTCCATCGGGCATCTCGGCGGAGACTGGGTCTTTGATGATCTGAATCGGCCCACCTCGACGGAAACCGAACCATATTTAAACGAACGGGGCAAAGCGCCGGCCGGTCTCGATTACGACGAGCAGCAGACCGAAGGAGATTGATATTTATTCTGATGAAGGCGACACGTCTGACTTTGACAGCCCCGCGCAGGTTGAGTATCTTTGCTCGCATTGACAACGTTAATGCGCTTGTCTGATCTAATCAGATGCGCTGATGCTTCTTTGCAAGTTGAGCGCGAGTAGCTCAATGGTAGAGCACCGGCTTCCCAAGCCGGGGGTTGCGGGTTCAATCCCCGTCTCGCGCTCCATTCTAAGCTGAGGCTTGCGAGTTCGAATCTGGTCGCCCACTTATCAAGCTTGATCAGTATCATAAAAAGACACAGTGCATAACAGCGGTACACGTTCAATTTAACTGATTGATCGGCATGTTGCTTTTAGCTTGGCAAGTTCGCATTTTACTAATTGCTGACGTATGGCATGATGGTTGCGCGAATACAGTTGGAATAAATCAAGAATTTTGCAGCGGACAGAAGGAGATAAGAAATGACTATTAAGTTTTTTCTGGGTCTGAGTGCCTTGGCGCTTTCGGTATTGACGGTTGGTTGCGCTGATGTCGGCAGCAGTGTCAACACAAACTCGGCAAACACAGACACGGCGGTCGTCGTAACCAACTCAAATGCGAGTACAGTCCCTGAGACGGCTCAGAACGCGGACCAGGACCGTACCGCTGCACCGGATGACTCGGAGGTGACAGTCACAGAGTCAGACGGTACTAAGACCGAGATGCGCACCTTCAATAACCCGAACAGCCGTGTCGAGCGCGTTGTGGTCACAAGCCGGCGGGATGGCACGCGCACGGGCCGCGTCATGTATCGAAGCGGTGAAGAGCGCGAACTGCCGGAGGGCAGAGTTGAAGGTGCGCTGACCGCGACCGGCGATGCGATTGCCGACTTCGGCGGCAAGGTTGTTGATAAAACTAAAGACGCGGCATCGACCGTTAAAGACAAAGCCGAGCCGGTAGTCGAAAAGATCGGCGACGGCGCGCAGACCGTCGGCGAAAAAACTGTTGACGGCGCGAAGGTAGTCCGTGATAAGACCGTCGACGGAGCGCAGACCGTTCGCGATAAGACTGTGAGTGGCGCCAAGACAGTTGGCGAGAAGACCGTCGACGGCGCAGAGACAGTTCGCGACAAGACCGTGAGTGGTGCCAAGATCGTCGGCGAGAAGACTGCTGATGGTGCGCAGACAGTTAAAGACAAAACAGTCGATGGTGCGCAGACAGTTAAGGAAAAAACAGTCGATGGCGCACAAACCGCTAAGGAAAAAACTGTCGAAGGCGCCAAGACTGTCGGTCAGAAGACTTCCTCCGGCGCTCAAACTGTAGGCCGCGGCGCTAAGAATGTCGGCGGCAAAGTCGTCGATACTACGAAAGAGGGAGCCAAGAAGGTTGGCCAGGGAGCAAAGAAAGTTGGCAGCACGGTAAAGGACGCCGTGACTCCGTAACTTTTACGCCACGATGAAAGATTGTGACGACAAAAAGGGTGGCGCTGTTACCGGTGCCACCTTTTTTTCATCCATACGACTCGGTTGAAAACGTGATGTGAACATCGTAGTCGCAGTCGGCGGGCAACAATCGTCGATCATGCGCTGACCGGCGTTCGAAGAGTGATGTTATCCTCTCTCGCCGGAGCCTCAACGCCGGTTCGTTACTGAGTTCGATTAATCAATCTGGAAGGGGGCGGCCCGTGACGAAAACAACGCGCTGGACTGTGATCTGTCCGTGTTGTGAAGCGACGCTGGTAATTGACGGCCAAACCGGCGCGATCATCTCGCATCAGGAGAAGGCCAAGCCGGTGGCATCGTTCGAAGAGATGGCAAAGGACATGCAGCGTCAGAAGCAGACGCGTGACCAAGTCTTTGCGCAGGAACTGAGTTCGCAGAAAGATCGCGAGCGGCTACTGGAAGAGAAGTTCCGTGATGCAATGAAGCGCGCAGACAAAGACAAGGATAAGGATAAGCCCTTCAGAAATCCACTCGACGTTGATTGATCGAGGCTGTGAGGAAATTTCCGCCCAAAGAATTCTTCAGTCGCTGAACCCGTTTTCGACCGGTAACAATTATTTCAACTCCCGCCCAAGGCCCAGCGTTCCCGTGTCGGTGACGCGGCCAAAACGCGCGCCGCTCGCGTGCCGCAATCAATTTCAACGTGCGCGCCGATTAGTCGCGAGCAGTGTGGGTTGGCGCGGTCGTTCCTGCGTGCGATAGGCGGCGACGCGCTTCGAGAGTGTATTGCGGTGAATGCCGAGACAAGTGGCGGTTCGTGAGAGGTGTTCTTTGTTGCGCGCCAGGGCTTTCTGGATGTAAAGCTTTTCGAATTCGGCGAGGGCTTCGTCGAGCATGATCTTGCCGTCGAGCATTTCATCAATCAAAGTTTCGAGGCGGGCGTGCATCTGCATTTAGTATCTCCAGCGTCTGAAAATCCAAGTTTTAATCCCGGCGGACTCCCCGCACAAAGAGGAAGTTCACGCGGTCAAACATCTGTGCTTTGAAAGCTGGCGTCCGGGGCAATGATTATTGGCGCCGCCCGCACAGTTTGCGCATCAAGGGTGCGCTAAAGCTCATTGCCTGTCAGTAAAAGGTAGGCTTGGAGATAACGCGCTGTCGTCGCAGCGGCTACTTCGTCGGGGAGTATCGGCGCCGGGGGTTGCTTGTCCCAGGCTAAGCCTTCGAGGTAGTCGCGCACGAACTGCTTATCGAATGACTGCTGCGCGCGACCGGCCTCGTACTGGTCGGCGGGCCAGAACCGGGACGAGTCCGGAGTCAGCGCTTCGTCGATCAAAAGGATGTCACCATTCTGGTGGCGCCCGAACTCGAACTTGGTGTCGGCGATAATGACTCCGCGGGTGCGTGCGTAAATTTCCGCTTCGCGATAGAGGGTCAGCGCCATGTCGCGCAGCTTAACCGTCGCCTCGGCGCCGACGATCTCGCGCATCTGTGCTTCGCTGATGTTTTCGTCATGGCCATGCGCGGCTTTGGTCGATGGCGTGAAAAGGGGCGCGGGGAGTTTATCCGATTCGCGCATCCCCGCGGGCAGACGGTGACCGCAGACCTCGCCGCTTTGTTTGTAATCTTTCCAGCCCGACCCTGACAGATAGCCGCGCACCACGCACTCGACGGGGAAGACCTCCGTCCGCCGAACCAGCATCGCCCGCCCGCGCAACTCTGCCGGGTGTCGCCGGATGGCGTCCGGCATCCGTTCGACCTCCGTCGTTATCATGTGGTGTGGAGTGATGTGACCGAGGCGTTCGAACCAGAAGCGCGAGAGAGCGGTCAGGACTTCGCCTTTGCGCGGGATGGGTGTCGGCAAGATGCAATCGAAGGCCGAGATGCGATCTGTGGCAACGATCAGCAAGTGCTGCTCGTCAACCTTGAACACGTCACGAACCTTGCCGCGCCGCAGCAGCTTGAGGTCGGTAAAAGATATTTCGGTAATGGGTTGCGCGCCAGACATGATGAGTTAATCGGGCTTGCGATTGCGACGATTGAGTTATCGACAAAAAACCGGGTCGGGAAACGAGCCGCGATTGTGCGCGTGCCCTCGGATTGTTGTCAAGGACGTTGCCAATCGGCGCGGACTGGCAACGTACGGTGTCGCGATGTTGATTGTCTACAGCGCTTCCAAATTCGCCTTCGCGAATGAAAATCGCGAGCGACCTGGCACGCTCCGAGCAATCAGATGAAGCCGTTGCATCGCTTGAGCGCGGCCTACCACCATCCGGCGATTTTACTGCGAAACGATTCGTCCCTGCTTTTGCGGCGAGACGGCTCCTTGAGTTTGCCGAGGCCGTACTGTTATATTTTTGTCTACAGAGTTTTGCATAATCTTGTCACACGGATGCGGCGCAAACCGGCCCTCGTTCGCGTTCGATGGTACACTTTCACAATGGCTACAAAATCGGCTGCAACCAATTCAAAGGCGAAAGATGTGGATGACGACAAGCTCGAATTCGGTGACCGGAAGTTGACCCTGCTGGTGATCGAGGATGACGATAACATTCTGACCGCCATCAACGAATACTTCACGCGCGCGGGGTACAACGTGCGGACGGCGGAAGACGGCTTGGCGGGCGTGCAAGCAGCGTTGAACGACCGACCCGACGCCATTGTGCTTGATCTGATGCTGCCGAAAATAGATGGCCTCTCCGTCTGTCGCGAGTTGCGCGAAAAAGCCTCGTACATCCCGATCCTGATGCTGACGGCAAAAGACGATGTGGTCGATAAAGTCCTCGGCCTTGAGATGGGCGCCGACGACTACATCACCAAGCCGTTCAGCCTTCGCGAATTGGAGGCGCGCATCAAAAGCGTGCTGCGCCGCGTGCGTGCCGCAACGCGCGCGGAGGGGACGAGCGAGGAGGCGCCGATTGTCCGAGGCCGGCTGCGCATCGACCCGGCGAAGAGGGAAGTGAGCGTCGGCGACCGCCAAGTCGAATTGACGCCGAAGGAGTTTGAACTGCTGCGACTCTTCGCATCCAACCCCGGACGAGTCTTTCCGCGCAAGTACCTTTTGGAAAAAATCTGGGACTACTCTTACGAAGGCTACGACCGCACCATCGACTCGCACATCAACCGCCTGCGCGCGAAAATCGAAGACAACCCGGAAACCCCCCAACTGGTTTTGACCGTGTGGGGTATCGGCTACAAATTCAGCGACGAGCGGTAGATATCCGTCGGACGCCGCGCTTCGTCCGGTGCCATTTCCCGGTGCCTGTTCGCTTCGAAATCCTGGCGAGTTTTGCATACAGTCCCGCATTGACCGCCGGATGGCTGGCGATTTTGCACCGAACAATTAACTCCCGCACTGGCGCGAACGCGTGATGATCTCGCCGCTTTGTCGGTCCGTAATTCACGATTTACAATTCACAATATGCGTTTCCAACTCCGCTCGGAATTTCAACCACAGGGCGATCAGCCGCAGGCGCTTGAGACGCTGGTGCGCGGTCTTGGCGACGGCGCGAAGGATCAGGTGCTGCTCGGCATCACTGGCAGCGGCAAAACGTTCACGGTTGCCAGCGTGATTGAGCGCACGCAGCGGCCGACGCTCGTGATCGCGCACAACAAGACGCTCGCCGCGCAGTTATATCAAGAGTTTAAGACGTTCTTTCCCGGTAACTCGGTCGAGTACTTCGTTTCATACTACGACTACTATCAGCCGGAGGCGTACGTTCCCGCGTCCGACACGTACATCGAAAAAGAGGCGACGATCAACGACGAGATCGACCGCCTGCGCTTGTCGGCGACGCGCGCGACGTTCGAGCGCCGCGACGTCATCGTGGTCGCGAGCGTGTCTTGCATCTACGGCCTCGGCGACCCGGATGCCTACTACAACATGCTGCTATTCGTCGAGCCGGGAATGCAGATCAAGCGCGACGCGCTGCTGCAAAGACTGGTCGAGTTACAGTATGAGCGCTCCGACATCGAGTTCAATCGCGGCAGCTTCCGCGTGCGCGGCGATGTGGTGGAGATTTACCCTTCGTATCAAGAGAAGGCCTACCGCATCGAGCTGTGGGGCGACGAGATCGACTCCATCTCGACGATTGATCCACTGCTCGGCGAAATCCTCGAACGGCACACGTCGCGCCTTCCGATCTACCCGAAGACGCATTACGTGATGTCGAAGCCGACGATCAAGCGCGCGATTAAAACGATTCGCGAAGAGCTGGAGTGGTGGGAGCCGAAGCTCATCGCCGAAGGGAAACTCGTCGAGGCGCAACGCCTTCATCAGCGGACGATGTACGACCTTGAGATGATTAAAGAGATGGGCTTCTGCCGCGGTATCGAAAACTACTCGCGCCACCTGACCGGCAAAGCGCCCGGTGAGCCGCCGCCGACGTTGCTCGATTATCTGCCGCGCGACACGATGGTCGTGATCGACGAATCGCACCAGACCGTCCCGCAGGTGCGCG
The DNA here is from genome assembly GCA_013816505.1 of Pyrinomonadaceae bacterium. Lineage (GTDB taxonomy): Bacteria > Acidobacteriota > Blastocatellia > Pyrinomonadales > Pyrinomonadaceae > JACDEG01. The sequence goes on from JACDEG010000092.1 coordinate 15,189, forward strand.
GCATGTTCAACGGCGACCAGTCACGCAAGCGCACGCTTGTCGAGTACGGCTTCCGCCTACCGTCGGCGCTCGACAACCGCCCGCTCAACTTCGACGAATTCAACGCGCGCATCGGTCAGACGATCTACGTCTCGGCCACGCCTGGCC
>JACDEG010000535.1 GCA_013816505.1 Pyrinomonadaceae bacterium
GCGCGCCATTTCGTTTGACGTGGATGGCCGATGGCGGTTACTTCGAGGGAACGCGGGTAACGGCGGCGACGCAGATACTCGCCGAACATCTCGCGCGCGAAGCCGCCGCTCCGCCCGACCTGCTAATCTTCGGGGGCGACCTTGTAGAGAACGATCAGCAGATCAACTATGACCGCGCGATGGCGGCCCTCGACACGGTCGCCGCGCCGCGCCTCGTCGCCGCGGGCAACCACGAGATCAGCGGCACGCTCTCGCGCAATCGTTTCTGGCGAACCTTCGGGCCGACCATCGCGGCGGTCGATTATGGACTCACCGACTTGCTCATCGTGGATAGCGCATCGAGCAGTCTCGCTTACGACACGAGCCAGTACGCATGGCTCGAAGCGGAGTTGGCGCAGAGCGACGCGCGAACCGTCTTCGTCGTGCTCCATGTGCCGACGCGCGATCCGTTTGCCTCCAATCACGGTTTGCCGCGCGCGGAAGGCCAACGACTTGAAGCGATCTTCGCGGCGGCCAAACGAGCGCGACCTGAACGCGACATCGTGGTGCTCTCCGGAGATGTTCATGCTTACGGACGCTGGGAGCAGGATGGCGTCACATACATCATCAGTGGCGGCGCAGGCGGCGGCCTCGACGCTACGCCTGCTGCCGGTGGCTTCTACCATCGTCTTCACATCAGCGTTGACGCGAATGGGACAGCGCGTATAGATGTCATTCCGCTCTTTGAAGCGATCAGCCTCGTCGCCGTCAAGACCGACCTCCTCGGCGGTGAAACGCTGTACTTGACAGCGGTCGGTGATGTCTTCACCGCATCGGCGCCGGACATAACGATTCCCGTAAGCGACCCTGTGGCGCGCACGTGGCGATCAACCAATCCGGTAGTCGTGAGCGTCAACGCGCAAACGGGTGCGACAGAGGCACATGTGCCGGGGACAGCGACGATCATGGTCGAGAGCGGCGGCACGAGCGCGTCGGTTCAAATCAGCGTGACCGCGACGCTTGATAGTTTGAGGGCGCTCACCGAAAGAGCGCGCGCCGAAGGCGGCATCACGCATGACGGCGTTTATCGCACTCTACTCTTCACACTGACGAGCGCGGCGAACGGAGAAAGCGGGGCGCTTGACGAGTATATCAAGCTGCTGCGCAAACAACGTGGGAGACGAGTCAGCATTGCATGGGCGGACCGGCTTATCGCTAACGCTTCATATCTGTTAGCTAGAGGCTAACGTTAACAGTTTGGCTCGAAATGGTTCGGAGGCCGTATTCAAATCGGCCTCCGAATTTTTATGTGACCTTGCTTTCTATCGGCGTGTTGTCTATCGCCGGGGGCTGAGCCAGCGCATGAGATGCCGTGAGGAAACCAGCGACCAGTTCCTCGAACTGGAAAACTACCTGAGCGGATCACCTTCATCGGGGGAGGTTACATCGCGTTCGAGTTCGAGCACATCGCCGCGCGCGCCGGCGCGCGGGTGACACGCCCATAAAATCCCCTTTGTTGGAAAGCTTTATAAGAAAATCTACCTATCAAGCAAAGGCGACCTCTGACGAACGGCAAGCTTGTTTGCTCGCCGTTCGCCAAAGGAAAATATCATTAAGCCGGGACTTTTCTCGCCGTTTCGCGCGCCCAATTGCGGTGCTCGGCGATGGCTTTAATGAAGTTCTCCGCCGCATCGTTTGCGCCGTTGTTGCTCAGGATAACGGCTGTGTCTTTTTGGGCTTTGCCCGCGAAAGTCAGGCCGATAAAATCAACCGCTTCGCCCGTCGCGGCAATCGCTTTGCAATGCTTGAAAGCTTCGTTGACGAAATGAATCGCGTCCATTTCTTCTTTGAGCCGGTCAACGCTTTGCTTGCCGCCGGGAACGAACACCGCGTCATAAACCACCGAAGTCGCAATTAAGAAACTTTCGTCAACGGCGATTTCCTTTCCGGCCGATGATGTAATTTTACCGAGTTTCGGCGCAATCAATTTCGTTTTCGCGCCCGCTTTTTCGAGCCGGTCTTTCATCGAGTTAAGTGCGTCGCCGTCCACGCCGTCCGCCGCGAGAAACGCGATTTTGCGTGTCTTTATCGTATCTTTGACGGTATTCGCCATACTCAACGCTTCGGACTTTTCGACCGAAGATTTAACTTTGGTCGGCTGAACTGATTGCGGGTCGGTATCTGCGCCGAACGAATGATTGATTGGTTCTTCCGGTGTCGCGGGAACTTCCAACCCTAACTTGTCGGCGACTTTTGTCGCCAGCGTCATATCAACCTGCGTCAAAATTCCGACCATACGCTTGCGGATTTCAACGGTGTCAACTTTGCTGAGTTCAAAGCTGAAAGCATCAACGATGTGATTTTTTTCGGCTTCCGATTGGCTGTTGAAAAACAGCGTCGCTTGACTGAAATGGTCGCGGAAACTTTCGCTTCGGGCGCGGACTTTCTTCGCATCAATCCGTTCTTCGTGCGTGTGAAAACCGCCGTCTTTCATCATCGCTTGAAACGGGCAGCCGCCGCCCATCGAATTCGGCTCATACGAAACGCGCCCCTTGTTAATCGTCTGGCGCATGTGGGCGTCGCGTTGATTGTTATGAACGGGCGCGACCGAACGGTTAATCGGAATTTCGTGAAAGTTCGGACTGCCCAAGCGAGAAAGCTGTGTGTCTGTGTAAGAGAAAAGCCGTCCTTGAAGTAGCGGGTCGTTCGTGAAATCAATGCCGGCCACGAGGTGTCCGGGATGAAACGCAACTTGTTCGGTTTCGGCGAAAAAGTTGTCGGGATTACGATTCAAAGTCATCTTGCCGATTCTTTGCACGGGAACCAATTCTTCGGGAATTATTTTCGTCGGGTCGAGAAGGTCGAACTCAAATTTATGTTCGTCTTCTTCCGGCACGATTTGCACGCCGAATTCCCATTCGGGAAACGCGCCGTCATCAATCGCTTCCCACAAATCGCGGCGGTGAAAATCCGGGTCTTTGCCGGAAATGCGGGTCGCTTCGTCCCACGCGACGGAGTGAACGCCGAGCAACGGTTTCCAGTGAAATTTAACGAAGCACGCTTCGTTTTTTTCGTTAATGAAACGGAAGGTGTGAATGCCAAAGCCTTCCATCATTCGGAAACTGCGCGGAATCGCACGGTCGCTCATCGCCCACATCATCATATGCATTGATTCGGGCATCAGCGAGATAAAATCCCAAAAAGTATCGTGAGCCGAAGCCGCCTGTGGAATCTCATTATGCGGTTCGGGTTTGACGGCGTGAATGAGGTCGGGAAATTTCACCGCGTCTTGGATAAAGAAAATCGGAATGTTGTTGCCGACTAAATCGTAGTTGCCTTCGTCGGTATAAAACTTGACGGCGAAGCCGCGTACGTCTCGCGCTAAATCCGACGAGCCGCGTGAACCGGCGACGGTCGAAAACCGCACAAAGACGGGCGTCTTGCGGCTTGGGTCGCACAGGAATTTAGCTTTCGTGTATTTCGCCATTGATTCATAGACTTGGAAAACCCCATGCGCCGCCGCGCCGCGTGCGTGGACGATGCGTTCGGGAATGCGTTCGTGGTCGAAGTGCGTGATTTTCTCGCGCAGAATAAAATCTTCCAAAAGCGTCGCGCCGCGCTCGCCCGCTTTCAAAGAGTTTTGGTTGTCGTTGATGCGTAAGCCTTGATTGGTCGTCAAGAATTGGTCGATGCCGTCTTCACGGTTCATTTCCAAATCTTTTGACTTGGCATCGCCGCTTTCGTTCTTGTTCGCTTTATTCTTCTTCATAGGTTTAGTGTTGGGACTCATTTTTCCTCAAATCGATATCTTGAAATTGTGGTGGTTGATGCCGCGCCCGCGCTATATGTTTTGGCAGTGTCAGTCCCGCTCGTAGCGTCGAGAATCATGCACGTCGTTTCTTGCGGAACATCCCACATCGGGAAGTGTCCACTTTGGTCAAACCAGTGCAAGCGCGCGTCGGGAAACAATTCTATCGCACGCCGTGCTTAGCTCGGAAGGCACAAGCGGCTAGACGACCTGGGATTCTCTCTAGTGAAAATCGGAGGCCAGTCGGGACACACGGTTGTTCAGACTTCGCCACGCTATGGGAACCGTGACAAGACGGCGATACGGCAGGTCGCGTCCGCCCTCGACGTATTCAACAGCGAGACGCCTGAGGGCGGTGAACCGTGTGGCGGCGCACGTGCAGGCGTGTGCTAGGAAACCCGGCCTATCTCCTCTACTATGACTAGGGCGGCGATCCGCCACCCCTTTACTCTTAGCGGGTAAATGCCCCGCAGCTTGCTGCGAATGTTCGCCTGCTATCCGCAATACTCCGCAGCTTGCTGCGGCGAAAATTTATTACTATTCATACTCGATCCGGGGTTTACTTACCCCGCTAAAACATCTGCACAGGACGGCCC
>JACDEG010000536.1 GCA_013816505.1 Pyrinomonadaceae bacterium
GTTCGCAGAAAAAATGACGGCTGTTGCGAAATCTCCTTCGCAACTCGATTTGGCGTAGGCTGGGCTGTGTTCTGACGGCGTGGCCGTGGTGCCATCGGCATGTGACTCGCGTGTTTTCGTAACTCGTGTGCAGATTAACACAGCAAAACGCCGGCGACATAGCTCCGGCGTTTTGTCCATTCTGTTTTCCACGCGCCGGCGCTCAAGACCCGGCGAAAAACTCGCACACTAAACACTCAGCCATAAGCGCCCGGCAAGAGGGTGACAAGAATTATCTTCCTTGTGGCTTTACGCTTGTGCCTTTTTACTTTTGCCCTGCCGACTTACGAGCCACAGTTTCTGCATCCTCGCTTCGTATAGTCCTGAAGGACGCTCACCTTTGCGTGACCCGCCGTGTTGAGGTGGTGTGCGAATTCGTCCAGCGCCGTAGCGCGCCCGCGTGCTTGACTTAAACCGAACTCGCACTTTATACCCCGGGGCCGTAACTCAACAATAAATCTTCGGCCTCCTCTCGCGTGAAAGCCAACTCCGCTTCATCAATCACGAAGAGCATCTGCTTGGATCGCATGCGCCACAGCGGAAAAGGCAACGTGCTGCGGCACGTAATCAACATGTGCACGTCTGTAGGAAGCAGCGGAAGCAGCCGGGTGAAGAATGGCGCGACCCAATCGGCGTCGCAGATGAGATGCAAATCTTCGATGACGATCAGCAAAGGCTCAACGCTGTGCTCCTGCAGGTCGTAGGCGAACCTTTCGGCGAGAACGGGAACGTCTTCGAGCGTCACCGTCTCGGCCAAACACCTGGCAGCTTGACCGTTGAACACAGGACGCTGCCTGCTGATGCTCTCAGTCAGGTACTCAATAAAATTCTCCAGATTCGCATCCGAAGAATCAACCTTAAACCAAGCGACATTCCGGCCACAACCCCACGCGAAATCTGCGGCTAGCAGTGTCTTCCCTGTTCCGGCACGACCGTTGATGATGCTGGCGGTACAGGAGTAAAGGCTTTTATGAAGTTTTTCGAGCAAGCGCGCGCGTGTGACTCGCGGCAGCTTCGAGGGGGCTGTGATTTTTTCGAGGGTTAGTCCCATTTCTTCCACCTCCAAATCCCCAGTAGGCTTTAGTAAGCACTCCGTAAAAAGTTTTTCGGCATTCAGGAACGAGTAGAATCCCCGTCGGGATTGTCTGTGTGCATTCCCTTTCACTGTTTTACTTCCCCCTTCTTGCTTACCAGATTACCGACATCACTTGAGTAGTTCTTGAGGTGAAAATTTTTATGCTGGAAGGACTGCTTTTTACCCGCGTGAATGGTGGGCGACATTCGCGAGGGCTAGCCGTCAACTTTCATCGGCGAAGCTTAAAAAGAGCGTTATCTGGCACTTACACTTTTGCACCGGGCAGATTGGCCGCACCCACTTCATCCGCCGGAGAGCGGAATCGCTAGGACTCCTTTCCGGCCAGCCACTCCCATTCCTTAAGGTCGCCGTCAGCCTTCAACATGAACGCTCAAGTTTTTCTCAAGTCTCTCCCGGTAATCTTTGCGCGATGATTTCAATCAAGCAGACGTAAGCCAACCTCGGCGTTCAAACACGAGCGACTACTGAACTTTAACCGCCGAACTTTACGGAAACTCTTTTAATGAGACCCTGTCAGATGACGTGAAGAATCTCTGCCACGTTAATCGCCCCGTTGCTTCTGTGCCTCGCGCTTACTATCACCGCGTCAGCCGCGACCGTCGGCCGGTCGCTGCAATCCAAACTCAATGGCGTGGCTGACGCGACGATGGTCGGCACTGTGATTATTGCCTTCAACACGAGTAACGGGCTGAGCGAGCCGCACCTTGACGTGGTGCGCGCAGGGGTCGAGCGAAACAGGGCTTGACGAGTGCCAGACGTTGGAGAAAATGCACGGGCGGATGGAGGCGCGGCACTTGGTAGTGACTGAGGATATTGACTGGATCAGGGAGAAAGATGACTGGTCGGGACTGCGTTCGATAGCGATGTTGGAAACGGAACGCGAAGTCATCGGCGGGAAGACGACCACGGAGCGTAGGTACTTCATCAACAGCCTGGCAGCCAACGCCGCTCAAATCTTAACGGCAGTATGTGGTCATTGGGCGATTGAGAATTCATTGCATTGGTGTTTGGATGTATCGTATCGAGAGGATGCGTGAAGGACTCGGGTGGGACATGCGGCGGAGAATTAAGCGGTGGCGCGGCATCTCGACTTGAATCTGCTCAAGCAAGAAAAGACGTGCCAGATGGGGTTGAAAGGCAAGCGCCTGAAAGCCGGATGGGATGAAGCGTACTTGTTGAAAGTGTTCAGGATTTAAGATGCATTAGCCCTAGCTGTTGTTGTGATTGTGAAGCATTGGTTGTCGCGGGTGTCGCTGGTGGCGTTTGAGACAAAGTTGATTGTGCCGAAGGATTATTCGTACTACATCCGGGGATGGCGGAAATCATCAACACTATGCTGAAAAGGACAATTGACGTTCCCTTTTGTTTTATCATTATTGCTTTTTCTTCTTACTTCTTATTTTCCTCAGATTCGGACGCCAGAGCGTCGGCGTGACGATGAACCAGCTTCCACTCGTCGCCTTCGCGGCGGAACACTTCGGTCACGCGCAAGTCGAGCGGCATTGCTTCCGTGCTCCCGTCCCGTCGAGCGGTTACCCGCTGACAACCGACCCAGTAAGCGATACTGTCGCTCGCTGCCATTTGAAGAATCTCGAAGTTACTGTCGCCGGACTCGAAGCATGTGGTTTCACGTTCATATTTCGAGTACACCTGCTCAACACCTTGTTCACAGCTTCCATCTGGACTGAAAAAGGTGGCGGGAGAGCCGCGAGCGACCATGCGACCGAGCGGCTCTATTTCGCCGTTCACGAAGGCTCGTGCTGCGTCCTCACGCTGCTTCATAAACTGCTCGAAATCGTGCGAGTCGTTGTTCATAATTTCCTCATGCGCAAGTGGACACTTTAACCAAGCGGGTTTCTCTATCGGCGCATCCGGTTCAACCGATAACCGCCCAACAAATTATTCAGACGCAGCATTCCCAGCAGCATGAAGTCGCCAACGAGAGGGAAATATTTAGAAGCAAGCCCGGATCACACCACCGTCGACACGCAACGCCGCGCCATTCGTGGCCGAGGACAGCGGACTGCAAACATACACGACCAAATTCGCCACTTCTTCGGTCGTCGCCAGACGTTTCAACAACGAACTCGGCCTGACATTCGCAAAGAACTCCTTTTCGAATTCGGCGAACGGCTTTCCGCTGCTCATTTGTTTGACAGCCTTATCTAAGCCATCCGAATGGGTCGGCCCGGGCAGCACGGCGTTCACCGTCACGCCGGTGCCCGCGCAGGTCTCGGCGAGGCCGCGCGACACGGCGAGTTGTGCAGTCTTGGTCATGCCGTAATGAATCATTTCAGCGGGAATCTGCACGCCGCTTTCGCTGCTGATGAATATGATCCGCCCGGAATTTTGCTGCTTCATTTTTGGCAGATAAGCGCGGCTCAGTCGGACCCCGCTTAAAACATTCACTTCAAACAATCGGCGCCAATCCTCGTCCGGAATTTGCTCGAACGGCTTAGGCTCAGCTATGCCGAGATTGTTCACGAGAATGTCCACGGCGGGGAAAAGTTCGACCAGCGCATCGGTGGTCACAGCAGAGGACAAATCGCCGGTGAAGCTTTCCAGTTTTGCATCCGGCACGTCTTGACGAATGTTCGCGAGTGCTTCGTTGACGGACGCTTCGGAACGGCCATTGATAATGACTCGTGCGCCTTCCCGAGCAAGGCCGGAGGCAATTGCAAGACCGATGCCTTTGGTAGAGCCAGTAACGAGCGCGAGTTTGTCGGTTAGTTGTAAATCCATGATTCTCTTTCGTGCTGATTCGAACTCCCCCAGTCTCCGGCGGGCCGGAGGCATCGATGACAGCGGCTCGCATTTTGTGGGTTGCCGACGGGCATGAGTCGTTTGAAGAAGCCAGCGACTACAACAGCTTCTCGACTGTGATCGGTAAGTCGCGCACGCGCACGCCCGTCGCGTGATAGACGGCGTTGGCGATGGCGGGCGCGACGCCGACCGCCCCCAGTTCGCCGATGCCCTTCCCGCCGAGCCGTCCAGCGTGTTCGTCAACCTCATCCACGAAGTACGCTTCGAGGTCGGGCACGTCGGCGTTGACCGGCACCAGGTAGTTCGCCAAGTCTTTGGCGACATAGCGCCCGTAGATCAGTTCCAACTCCGTATGCTCCAGGCGCGCCTGACCTAAGCCCCAGATCATGCCGCCAGTCATCTGGCTGCGCGCGGTCTTCGGGTTGATGATGCGCCCGGCGCTATAGACGCCGACGCAGCGTGCGAGGCGAGGCACGCG
>JACDEG010000537.1 GCA_013816505.1 Pyrinomonadaceae bacterium
GTCTTGTCGACCACGGGACCGAACTCCTCGCTGGCAAGAATGAATCCCGAACGAGGTCCGCGGAGCGTCTTGTGTGCGGTGGATGTGGTGATGTGGGCATGTCCGACGGGTGTCGGATGCTCCCCTCCAGCGACCAATCCGGCGATGTGCGCAATGTCGGCGAACAGGTACGCGCCGACTTCATCCGCAATCGCTCGGAAGCGCGCGTAATCCATTTGCCGGCTGTAGGCGCTCGCCCCCGCGATGATGGCCTTCGGTCTCACTTCGCGGGCCCGCGCGGCGAGGTGATCGTAGTCAATCAATCCGGTCGCGCCGTCGACCCCAAAGAAATGTGGCTCGAATAACCTGCCCGAATAGTTGACCGCGTGCCCGTGGGTGAGATGGCCGCCCTCGGCGAGACTCAAACCGAGAATGCGGTCACCCGGTTCCAGAAACGCGAGATACGTGGCGAGATTGGCATTCGATCCCGAGTGCGGTTGCACATTCGCGTGCTCTGCCCCAAATAGACGCTTCGCCCGGTCGATTGCCAGGCGTTCGACTTCGTCGACAAACTCGCAGCCGCCGTAGTAGCGCTTGCCCGGATAGCCTTCGGCGTACTTGTTGGTGAAGACCGATCCCATCGCTTCGAGCACCGCCTCGCTGACAAAGTTCTCCGAAGCGATCAGTTCCAACCCCTCGGCCTGCCGCGCCACTTCCATGTCAACCGCGTTGCTGATGAAAGGGTCAACTTCCGCGAGGGATGCATCTTTCAGGTCGTTCATCTCTTCTCCTTAATAAAGAGTCTGTAGTCTGTAGTCTGTAGTTAGAATACAGACTACAGAACTTAGAAGGACTGGAGCTAAGAGTCGGAATAGTCAATGCCGAGCCTGCTTTTGACTTCAGACTCCATACTTCAGACTCCAGATTTCAGACTCTCCTCAATCTCAGTGATCTTGGCGACTCGCTGCGCGTGGCGGCCGCCGTCGAAATGTGCGCCGAACCACGCGCGCACGATCTGCGGAAAATCTTCGGGTGGCGTCGTGCGCACGCCGAGAGCGAGCACGTTCGCGTCGTTGTGCTGGCGGGCAAGTCGCGCCGACTCTTCCGACCACGCGACCGCAGCGCGCACACCCGGAATTTTGTTCGCGGCAATCGCCATCCCCGTCCCTGAACCGCAGACCAGCAATCCCTGCTCGGCCTCGCCATGCGCCACTCTCTCCGCGACCTTCCGCGCGTAGTCCGGATAGTCAACTGATTCTTCCGACACCGAGCCGAGGTCGTCGAACTCGATACCCAATTCTTTCAGCAGCGGCTTCAAGCGTTCCTTCTCGGCGTAACCGGCGTGGTCACTGGCAAGTGCGATTTTCATGGTGTGGTGAGTCTCAATTGTGGTTGTGGTTTTGTCAGCAGCGCGATGTTACATCACGCCTCCGAAGCCACGCAATGAGACGCCAATGTTTTGCCGGCGACTCTGGACGCTGCCCTCCGTCACCGGCAAACGTATCGCCGATAGAGATGTGTACGTGCTGACCAGCAACCGCACCTTCTCGGCGGCGGAAGAGTCCTCTTACAATCTGACAAACCTGAAGCGCGCGACGATCATCGGCGAGACGACCGGCGGCGGCGCGCATCCCGGCAGAGGCGTCCGTCTCTCCGATCACTTCCAGATGTTCGTACCGACGCGGGGCTGAAAGGCGATTTGCAAAGACAGATCGAGAAAGTGCGAAAGGAGATTGAGCCCGCTTAAAGAAAAGAAGTAGACAGACGCGAGGGATGGATGGTTTCAGACTTGAGCGGGGGCGCGGATCGTGCAGATTCGTGCTCCCGCTTTTTGATGTTCAGATTGTGGCGTTGCTTTACTCTTCGTTGTTGCGCGAGAATGTCCGGTCATTTGAGACAGCTTTCTGCTGAGGTGCTTCGATTGCGGATTTCGGAATGCGGAATGAAAACCGTTTGTATTCCGCAATCCGAAATCCACATTCCGCAATCATCTTGTCACCCGTCACTTTCGAGTATTAAGGAGTCTAATCGAACCCGCTATGCGCTGGTCACAATATTTCGTCCCCACACTTCGCGACGATCCGGCGGACGCCGAAGTCGTTTCGCACCGCTTACTGTTACGTGCCGGATTCATCCGCCAACTCGGCGCCGGCATCTATTCATACCTGCCGCTCGGCTACCGCGTCGCGCTCAAGATCACGCAGATTCTGCGCGAAGAGATGAACCGCATCGGCGGCCAGGAATTCCTGCTGCCGGCGCTCAGCCCGCGCGAACTGTGGGAAGAATCCGGACGCTGGTCGGTGATGGGCGACAACATGTTTCGACTCAAAGACCGCAAGGGTGGCGACCTCTGCCTCGCCATGACGCACGAAGAAGTCTTTACATCCATCGCGCGCCACGAGATTCGTTCCTACAAGCAACTGCCGCAGGTCTGGTATCAGATTCAGACCAAGTTCCGCGACGAAGCGCGCCCGAAATCGGGACTGATGCGGCTCCGGCAGTTCACGATGAAAGACGCTTATTCGTTCGACGTGGACGCCGGCGGACTCGACCGTTCATACGAGGATCAGCGCGAGGCTTACAAGCGCATCTTTGATCGCTGCGGTTTGAAGTACGTCATCGTCGAGGCTTCGTCGGGTGCGATGGGCGGCTCGGCATCAAACGAATTCATGACGCGCACCGACGCGGGCGAAGACTTGATCGCGACGTGCGAACGTTGCGGCTACGCCGCGAACCTTGAGAAAGCCGCGTCGCGTATTCCGGCGGTCACTGACGACGCCGGGCCGGATGCGCCCGAAGAGTTCCCGACGCCGGGCGTCCGCACGATTGAAGATTTAACAATTTTCCCCGGCGGCGCGGCGGCTGACCGGCAGATCAAGACGCTTGTTTACATCGCGACGATCAACGAGGAACCGCAATTCGTGTTGGCACTGCTGCGCGGCGACCATCAGCTGCACGAGACGAAACTGGCCGACGCGCTCGGTGCGAACGCTGTTCGCCCGGCGCAGGCGGAAGAGATTCGTGACCTGCTCGGCGCGGGCGCGGGCAGCCTCGGCGGCGTCGGAGCGTATCAACAGGCTAAAGCAGCGGGGCGCGAGGTGCGCGTTATCGCCGACGCCAGCTTACAGGGTCGCCGCAACATGACGACCGGCGCGAACAAGGACGATCATCACCTGCACGGTGTCTCAATCGAGCGCGACATCAAGCCCGACCAATGGGCCGACCTCCGCATCGTTGCGTCGGGCGAAAGTTGTCCGAATTGCGAGGCAGGCACGCTCGAAGTTTTCAAGGCGATGGAGATCGGCCACATCTTCAAGCTCGGCACCAAGTATTCCGAGTCGATGGGCGCGCGCGTCTTGAACCCGGACGGCAAAGAAGTGCCGATCATCATGGGCAGCTACGGCATCGGCGTCGAGCGCATCATCTCCGCCGCCATCGAACTACATCACGACGCCGACGGCATCATCTGGCCGCGCGCGATTGCGCCGTTCGATGTCGTCGTGACTGTCACGAACATCAAGCAGCAGGAGATACGCGACGCAGGCGAGCAACTCTACACCGACTTACAGCGCGCCGGCCTCGACGTACTGCTCGACGACCGCGACGAGCGCGCAGGCGTGAAGTTCAAAGACGCCGACTTGATCGGCATTCCCCTCCGCATCACCGTCGGCAAAAAGATCAGCGACGGCGCGGTGGAACTGTTCGACCGCACCGCGAAGCAGTCAACCGATGTAAAACTGCAAGACGTGGTTGAGCACGTGCAGCAGCTTGCACTCGCCGGTTTGTAGAAGCCGCGACATACAAACGCTCTTTCCAATCACAGCGTTTTCCTGAATGCCAAGTCGGGCAATAGGTTGAGTTCACGCAATACGCAGATACGGGTGTTATGCGGAACGGTTCCCCTCATACAATAGTTGGACTTTAAATTACGGAGTGCTCATGATTAAGGTTACTTTTGATTCAAATGTTTGGCAAAAAGTCACTTCACCAGATGAATATCCTAACGAAGCATCAATTGACTGCTTCCGAAAAATTCACGCAGCCGTTAAAGCAGGCAAAGTTGCTGCCTATATTGCGGAAGTTGTTTTTACTCTTGAAGCATTAAAAAAGAATGATAGGCAATCATTCATGAGGTCATACGAGGCAAAAATAGATGGCGCTATTGATGAAATGCCTCGCCAAGATGGAATGATTGGTCTTACTATCTCTATATCTTCCGACATTAAAGCCCATCCCGGTAACAACCCTGATTTATATAAGTATCTGAAAGTTGCTCTCGATTTAGGATTCAAGATAATAATGTGAATCAGGGGTTGAAAGCTAACAGATAGAAAGCAAAAGTCAGCTTTCCGAAACAGTGGATCATCAAGCCCTCGGTTGAACGC